>DATFXA010000308.1:0-3083 GCA_035258645.1 Gaiellaceae bacterium | reverse complement strand
CACGCGGTAGCACTCGACCCGCGTCTTGGCCGGGACGTCGTCCGACTTGGTGTCGCCGACCAACGGGTGGATCAGGAGGCCGTCGACGGTCTCGAGCGCGTCCTTGGTCAGGTACTCGTGGGCGCGGTGAATCGGGTTCCGCGTCTGGAAGCCGACGACCCGCTTCCAGCCGCGCTCGCCGAAGGCGGCGCGGGAGTCGGCCGGGTCGAGGGCGAGCTCCGGGAAGGCGGGCTGTGCCCGCTCGAAGACGGTCACCTTGCCGGCCAGGTAGAGCGGCTTCTGTGCATAGAGCCGCGCGACGCCGGGATGCGCGTCGTCGGTCGTCCGGAATGCGGCGCGGGCCTCCCGCTCCTTGTCGTACTCGTAGGTCTCGTCGACCTCGAGCACGGCGAACGGCTTGCCGGCTTCGTCCGTGAGCGCGACCTCGTCGCCGTCGGGAGCGCGATCGACGGCGAGACAGACGGGGAGGGCCCAGGGAATCCCTTTCGCGAGGCGCACGTCCTCGAGCACGCGCTCGTAGTCATCTCGGCCCATGAAGCCCTCGAGCGGAGAAAGCGCGCCGGAGGCGAGCATGTCGAGGTCCGAAAGCTCGCGGGAGCTCAGGGGGATCTGCTCGAGGCTCTCGACGTTGTCCGGCCTCTCGCCGGTGCGGTCGACGAGATAACCGCCGTGCGGCGCGATCAGGTGCTGCTGCGTCGCGACACTCACGCAGCCACCTCCGCCGGGACGAGCCCGAGCTCCTCGAGCTTCGCGAGCACGAGCGCCGCGCTCTCCTCGGGCTCGAGCAGCTCGGTGTCGACGACGAGCTCGGGGTTCGAGGGCTCCTCATACGGGTCTGACACCCCCGTGAACTCGGTGATCTCGCCCTTGAACGCCTTCTCGTAGAGGCCCTTGACGTCGCGCTCGGCGCAGGCGTCGACCGACGCTTTCACGTAAACCTCGACGAAGGTTCCGACCGGCTCGATCCAGTCCCGTGCCTTCTGGCGAGTCGCCTCGTACGGCGAGATCGCCGCCGTGATTGCCGCTCCACCCTGTCGCGTCAGGCGGGAGGCGACCCAGCCGACGCGCTCGACATGAGTGTCACGGTCCTCTTTCGAGAAGCCGAGCCCCTTCGAGAGATGCATGCGCACGTTGTCGCCGTCCAGATACTCGACGATCAGTCCGCGCCGGTCGAGCTCAGGGCCGACCAGATGCGCGATGGTGGTCTTGCCGGAGCCGGACAGCCCCGTGAACCAGAGCGTGAAGCCGCCGGGCCGGACGTGAGTCGTCTCCGGATGCTCGGCGGCGAAAATGTTCTCGGTCATTTTCCTCCTATTTCGTTTCGACGTGAATCCCGCACTCGAGCTTGTCCGAGCCGGCCCAGCGGCCGGCGCGCTCTTCCTCGTCGGGCGAGGTCGGCCGCGTGCAGGGGATGCAGCCGATCGAGCGATAACCGGACTCGTGTAGCGGGTTGTAGGGGATCTCATTGACCTGGATGTAGGCCCAGACGCGCTTCTCGTCCCAGTCAGCCAGCGGGTGGACCTTCCAGACCCCGTAGCGCTCCGACCACTGCAGCTTCGGCGTCTCCGCCCGGCTCGGCGACTGGTCGCGGCGGATCCCGGAGATCCAGGCGTCGTACGGCTGCAGCGCCTCGAGGAGCGGCTCGACCTTGCGGATGTGGCAGCAGCGGTCGGGATCGGTCTCCCACAGGTTCGGGCTCTCCCGCTTGTGCTGCTCGGCGACGGTGATCACGTGCGGCCGTAGCAGTTTGAGGCCGTAGCGCTCGACCAGCCGGTCGCGCGTCTCGTAGCTCTCGCGGAAGAAGAGCTGCGTGTCGAGCTCGATCACCGGGATGTCGAGGCCGAGCTCGCTGACCATGTGCACGAGCGCAGAGGACTGCTTCTGCCAGCTGCAGGTCAGGCAGAGCTTGTCGCCGAATTCGGCATGCCCCCAGCGGAGGAGGTCCTCCGCTGACATCCCCTCGAAGTCCAGCTCAGGCAGCGGGGGTGCGGTCGCCGCCAAGGAGCACCTCCTTCAGCGTGTCGCCACGCAGGCCGTAGCGCAGCGTCGCGAGCGGAATGACTTCGTCGGGCGAAATGTTCCCGAGGTTGACCGAAGGTCCGAACTGCTTGACGAACCACGCTTGAGCCGACTTCGTCGGCGCCTCAAAAATCACGTTCGCCGGGCCGACGTCCATCGCGATCTCGTTGATCAGTTCGGTGCGCATGCCGCCCGACGAGTCGAAGATCCCGGCCGTGCCGCTCTCCCGCGCTTCGGTGATCACCTTCCAGGCGCCCGCGGAGAGCTCGTCGCGAAGCATGCGAATCCATTCCTCCGCCGTGAACTCGACTGAGGAGTCTTTTGACCCGACCTCGGAGAGGACCGTGAAGTCTCGGGCGAAGTCCGCGATGAGCTCGAGCTTCCGTTCGCGCGGGATCTCGATCGTCCCGTCTGAGATCTCGACGTGCGTCAGGCCGAGACTCGTGAGCCAGCGCTTGTAGTCCGCAAGCCGGTCCTTCACATACACGACCTCGAAGAACGTCCCGCCGATCACCACGGGCTTCTCACGGAGCACGGCGAGCTTGCGGTCGAGGTTCTGGGTGAGCGCCGCGGTTCCCCAACCGAGCTTGATGATCGAGATGTGTGGGCCCGCGACCTCGAGCACGTCCTCCCACGCGCGCGGGCCCAGGCCTTTGTCGATGACGTGCGTCAGACCGTGGTGTTGCTCAAAGTCGAGCATAGAGCTCCTTCAGCTTTTCCTGGGCGGCGGATTGCACGTCGTGGTAGAGGGAGTTGCCGTGCGCGTCGATGCCGACGGTCAGCGGGCCGAAGTCCTTGACCCGGAACTTCCAGAGGCACTCCGGCATCAGCTCTTCCCATGCGACCTCCTCGATCTCCTCGATCTGGGTGGTCTCGAGCGCGGCCGCGCCCCCGACGATCGCGAAGTAGACCATCCCGAGCTTCTGCATCGGCTCGATCGCCTCGTCAGGGAAGCCACCCTTGCCGCAGATCGCGCGGACGCCGTACTGCGCTCCCAGCGGCTCGGTGAAGCGCACCATGCGCGCGCTGGTGGTGGTGCCGATGCAGACCTTCTCGTAGCGGCC
>DATFXA010000307.1:0-5295 GCA_035258645.1 Gaiellaceae bacterium | reverse complement strand
CTCGCGCTCGTCACCGCGTGTGCGGCAGTCTCGCTCGGCGCGTCGGCGATCGCCGGTTGGTCCTCGGGCTGGAGCTTCTACTGGTCTGCGCTCGTCGGAGACCACCTCGGACACGTCACCTCGGCGTCGCGCGCCACGCATCTTGTCGCGTCGCTGCCGGCGGCGGCGCGAGACTTGCTGCCGCTCGTCGTGCTGGCGTTCGTGGGTCTCTGGTTGGTACGGAAGGAGCCGGTCCAGCTACGGGCCGGAATCGCCTGGATCTTGGCGGCCCTGGTCGGCGTCAACCTGGGTGGCCTCTACTGGCCGCACTACTACGTGCAACTGCTGCCACCACTGTGTTTGCTGGCCGGGCTCGCGCTGGCACGCCTTCGCGAACGCCGTCTCGCCTGGGCGGTAGCTGCGATAGTCGCCCTGCCGTCGCTTGGATTCGTGGCCGGGGTGGTGAACGCGCCCGCAGCGCGGCAGGACCTGATGGTGAAGTACGCGCTCGGATTCGAGAACGACGAGCGGATCGCCCGCTACGTCCGGGCTCATTCGACGTCGCGGGAGCGTGTGTACGCCCTGGAGTCGCGCGCCGACTTCTACTTCCTCGCAAGCCGGGTGTCCGCCTTCCCCTACCTGTGGGGACAGCCGATCCAGGCGATTCCGGGAGCGCTGGCGTCCCTGGAGCGGATCCTGGCCTCCCCCCGTCGGCCGCAGCTGGTCGTCCTCTTCCAGCGCAGCCCGCTTCATCGGCACAAGGTGCTTCGTGCGATCGTGGACCGCTACTACCGGCAAATCTGGCAGGCCCCGCGCACCGGCACGCCGGTGCTTGCGTCGGTCTCGAGCCGCCCGCGGGCGTAGATCGCTGTGGCTAGGCTGCCTCGATGAGCCGCGAAGCACTCGACGCGATCCGGCAGTGGAGCGGCGAAGGGCGACAGGCGGCGCTCGCCACGGTCGTTGCCACCAGGCGCTCGGCGCCGAGGCCGCTCGGCTCGAAGCTGGCTGTCTCGGAGGGCGGCGAGCTTGCGGGGTCGGTCTCAGGTGGCTGCGTCGAGAGCGACGTCGCGCTTCAGGCCCGCGAGGTGATCGAGACCGGCCGGCCGAAGCTCGTGACCTACGGGATCCCGGACGAGGATGCATGGGAAGTTGGGCTTCCTTGCGGCGGCGAGATCGACGTCTTCCTGGAGCGCTTCGAGGGCGAGTTCCCAGACACGGAGACGCCGCAGGTGATCTTCACCGTCGTCGACGGCGACCGAGCTGGGGAGCGCTGGGTGTCGGAGAACGGCGACGTCACCCGGACGCAGCTGCTCGAACGCGACGGCGAGCGGGTCTTCGCCGAGGTGCTCGGCCCACCGCCTCGGCTGCTGATCTTCGGCGCCGTCGACCTGGCGGAAGCTCTCTCACGGGCTGCGAAGGGGCTCGGCTGGCGCACGGTCGTCGCCGACGCGCGCGCGCGGTTCGCCACGAGCGAACGGATTCCGAACGCGGACGAGCTTCTCGTGGCTTGGCCGGAGGAGGTGGTGGATCGGTTCGAGCCGGATGATCGCACCGCCGTCGTCGTCCTGACACATGAGGACCGCTGGGACGTGCCTGCGCTGACGGCCGCGCTCGCGAGCGACGCGTTTTACGTCGGCGCCCTGGGATCTCGCCGAACTCAGGAGCGCCGGCGTGAGCAGCTCCGCGAGGCCGGCGTCTCCGAGGAGCAGCTCGAGCGGCTCCACGGTCCCGCGGGCCTCGACCTCGGGGCCGGGACACCGGCGGAGACCGCCGTCTCGATCCTCGCAGAAATCCTCGCCGTGAGGACGGGCCGCGAGGGCGGGCCGCTTCGTGCGTCGAGCGAGCGGATTCACGCCTAGCGCGTGACCCTGCGCGAGCTGCTCGACGAGCACCAGGGCGAGGAGCTCGAGCTTTACGCACGGACGATCAACCCGCAGTTCATTCGGCTGCTGAGGACGATCGGCTTCGACCGCCGCTGGACCAGGGCGGACGGTGCGTACCTCTACGACGCCGATGGCGGCACCTATCTCGACCTGCTCGGCGGCTTCGGGATGTACAACGTCGGGCGCAACAACCCCCGAGTGCGGGCGGCCCTTGTCGAGGCGCTCGAGCTCGAGACGCCGGGGAAGGTCCAGCTTGGGGTCTCGCCTTTGCCGGGCCTGCTCGCGAGCGCGCTGCTGGAGCGCGCGCCCTCGTCGCTCGGTCGCGTGCTGTTCACGAGCTCGGGGACCGAGGCGGTCGAGGCGGCGATCAAGCTCGGCCGCGCCGCGACTGGACGCGCGAAGGTGCTGTCGTGCGAGCATGGTTTCCACGGGCTGACGCTCGGCTCGCTCTCGGCCGCGGGCGACGCGGCCTTCAGCGAGCGTTTCGGGCCGCTGTTGCCTGCGTTCTCACGCGTTCCGTTCGACGACCTGTCGGCGCTTGAGGCCGCCCTCCGCGGCGAGGACGTGGCCGTCTTCATCGTCGAGCCCGTCCAGGGCCACGGGCCCTACTTCCCCTCTGACGGGTACCTCCAGGGCGCGCAGGAGCTCTGCCGACGCTACGGCACCCTTTTCTGCATCGACGAGGTGCAGACCGGCTTCGGCCGCACCGGCAAGATGTTGGCCCTCGAGCATTGGGGGCTGGAGCCGGATCTCCTCACGGTCGCGAAGTCGCTCTCGGGCGGTTACGTGCCGGTCGGCGCGCTACTGATGTCGACCGCCGTCTACGACCCGGTCTTCGACTCCCTAGAGCACTCCGTTGCGCATGGCTCGACGTTCGCGCCCAACGATCTCGCGATGGCGGCGGGGCTTGCGACGTTGCAGGAGCTCGATTCCAAGCACCTTCCCGATCACGCCGCGCAGATGGGCGACCTCCTGCTCGAGCGGACGAGGCCGTTGGTCGAGCGGTACGAGGTCGTCAAAGACGTGCGCGGCCTCGGACTGATCTGGGCGATCGAGTTCGAAGAGCCGAGCGGCGGCAGCCGTTCGTGGCGAATGCTCGAACGTGTCCAGCCGGGGCTCTTCGCCCAACTCGTCGTCGTCCCGCTCTTCAGCGAGCACAAGATCCTGACCCAGGTCGCCGGCCACGACTCGAACGTGATCAAGATCCTGCCGCCGCTCGTTCTGTCAGAGGACGACGTCGACTGGTTCGTGAATGCCCTCGGGACGACGCTCGCGCGGGCCCAGAAGCTGCCGCGCGCCATGGTCCGGTTCGCGGTGAAGGCCGCGCAGGCGAACCGGCCACGCCGCGGGCTCTTCAGCGGAAGGGTGAAAGCTTAAGGCGGTGCCGCGCTACGGCTACGATCGACGAGTCGTTACGACGCGCCCTAGACGGAGGTGATCGGATGAACGGCAAGCCGAACTGGCAAGCGGCACAACTCGACGACATCGATCGGCGCGGGAGAGATATTCCGGTGCGCGAGGCCCTTGGAATCCGCGCGTTCGGAATCAACGCCTATACGCCCGCCGAGGACGGGACCCTGATCGGCGAGCACGACGAGGCCGGGTCGGGCCAGGAGGAGCTGTACATCGTTCTCGACGGGAACGCGACCTTCGAGGTCGACGGTGAGAAGATCGACGCCCAGCCCGGAACACTCGTGTTCGTCGGGCCAGGGTCGCAGCGCAAGGCATCCGGGGACGGGACGATCCTCGCCATCGGCGCGACGCCCGGGAAGGCCTACGAGGGGATCGACTGGGGCGAGGCGTGGCAGGCCCACCGAGAGTCGATGGTCGCTTACGGCGAAAAGCGGTACGCCGATGCGCTCGCAGCGGTCCGCGGTGGCCTCGAGCAGACGCCGGACAATGCGGGCTTGCACTACAACTACGCGTGCTTCGCAACGCTTGCGGGCGACACGGGCGACGAGACGTTCACGCACCTCCGTCGGTCCGTCGAGCTGTTCCCACGGTTCCGCGAGGATGCGCGCAGAGACGACGACTTGGTTGCCGTACGCGACGACCCGCGGTTCGAGTCGGCTCTTCGCTGAACTCGCTGGGCTCGACCTCCCGGACATGCCGAGAGTGACCCTCGCCTCGGGCCTGACGCTCGAGTGCGAGGAGCAGGGCGATCCGGGCGGCCCGGCCGTCGTCCTGCTGCCTGGGCCGACCGACTCGTGGCGGTCGTACCAGCCCTGCCTCGATCTCTTGCCCGGCGACTTGCGGGTCGTTTCGGTGTCTCAGCGAGGGCACGGCGAGTCCGACAAGCCCGACACGGGGTACGGCGTCGAGGATTTCTCCGCCGACGTGGTTCTTCTCCTCGACGCTCTAGCCGTCGACCACGCTGCCATCGCGGGCCATTCAGGCTCATGCCTCGTTGCGCGGAAGGTTGCTCTCGATCACCCGGATCGAGTCACGGGACTCATCCTCGAAGCGTCCCCGGCGACGCTTCGAGACGACCCGCTGCTCCTGGAATTCGTGGAATCGACCGTCTCGCAACTGGTCGACCCGATCAGCCCCGATTTCGCGCGGTCCTTCGTCACGGCCACCTCGTCCGACGACCTCCGGCCAGATCTGCTCGACGTGCTGACCGACGACCTCGTGAAGGTCCCCGCACGCGTCTGGACGGAGACGTTTGCTCAACTCCTGCGTTACGACGACACGGCCGAGCTCTCGCTCATCGATGTACCGACGCTCCTGGTCTGGGGCGACCGGGACACCATCGTCTCCCGGGGAGCACAGGACTACCTCGTACATGTCCTCCCCGATGCGCAGCTCCTCGTCTACCCCGGGGCCGGTCACGCCCCGCGTTGGGACGACCCGGTCCGATTCAGCCGCGACATAGCGACGTTTGCCCGCCGGATTTGACCGCGGCTGCTCAGGCAAGCACGCGCTCGAGCGCACCGCGATCCGTCGGCTCGCCGTGCGCAGGCAGTACGAGCTCGATCGGCAAGTCGAGCAGGGGACGCAGCCGCTCGACGACATCGTCGCGTGTCACGTGCTTCCGGCCGCCGAGCTGGATGTCGAGTCCATTGCCGAAGTCGGAGATCGAGTCACCCGTGACGATGGCGTTGATCGACGGTAGCCAGAGGATGACATCGTTGTCCTCGCGGCCTGCGTACGCAGTGATGCCGAACGGCCATGCTCCCGGACCGTGGAAGTGTCCCTCGCCTTCGCCCGACCGTAGCCAGGCGAGGTCAGCACTCTCCATGCCGCGTACCCGGTCAGCGTCGACGCCGAACTTTTCGACCCAATCTCGCCACGTGTCCGCGGGCGGCGTGTGCACGGGGAGGCCAAGCCGACGGGCGTCGCGTTCGTGGTAGGGGGCGGTCAGCACGACGCCGGTCGCGCGCCTGTGGAGCTCTTCGGGAACGGCAAGCGGGTCGAACAAGAGAACGTCCTG
>DATFXA010000306.1:0-17964 GCA_035258645.1 Gaiellaceae bacterium | reverse complement strand
GCCGAGAAGACGACCAGGCCGCCCTCCGGAACCTCCTCGACGCTGCCGACGAAAACTGCGCCGAGCTGGCGAAGCTGGTCGACGACGTAGGAGTTGTGGACGATCTGCTTCCTGACGAAGACGGGAGGCCCGTGCTGCGCGAGGGCGCGCTCGACGGTCTCCACCGCTCGCTCGACTCCCGCGCAGTATCCACGCGGCGACGCGAGCAACACCCGCTTGACCACCCGGCCAATGTAGCTTCGCCGCACGAAGAAGCCCGGCGACTTAAAGAAACCTCAACCGGGCAAAAAGAGAGAGGTCCGCCGCTCGGGGGGTCGTGGCGGCGGACCCTCTCTCGATTGCTCACCGCAGGCATAGCTTGTTGCCGCCCAACGGTGCGCATCGCCCAGTGGCAAGCACGGTAACGCGCAGGGGTGCCCATGCCAATAGGCCGTCCGGCCCATCTTTGAAACAGAGATGTTCGCTGCGCATTGCGCAATTGCCGGCGGTCTCGACGGGCCAGTTTGCGGCTCTTATCATCCCCAGGGCCCAGTGAACGCGGAGACGAAGGTGGTTGTGTTCAACGCGGTGCCGCTCTTTGCGGTCTCCGCGGCCTATCTGGCCGTCGGAGCTGCCGTTGCGCCGAGGCTGTGGCGCGACCGTGCCGACGCGACGGCCAGCGACGTCGCGGTGGCGCTGATCTTCCCGTGCATCGGGATTCCGGCTGCGCTCCTCGGTGCCGTGGTGCTCGACAACCGCGAGGCGATCGGCGGCCATCTCTGGCTCTCGTTCGCATCGATTCTGATCGCGCTCCTGCCGGCGCTGGTCTTCCTTGTCCGCTGGCGGACGCGTGGCGAGTTGCTCTCGGCCGGGACACGGGCACGCGAGGCTGAACAGCTCGTCTCGGTCCGCGGACGGGAGCTCGAGGCGGTCGCGGCGATTTCGGAGACGCTGGCGCGAACGACGGATCCCGAGACCGCGGGACGAGCCCTGCTCGACGAGGTCGGTTCGGTCTTTGGAATCGAGTTCACAGCGCTAGCGCTGATCGACGCAGAGGCCGAACAGGCGCGCGGCTTGCTGGCCCGGGTCGGCGGCGCCGACGTGCCGTGGTGGCGCGACGTACGAATCGATCTGCGCAACGAGCCTTCCGGGATCGCGAGCGCCTACTTTCAGGCCGCGCCGGTGGTGGTTTTCGACTGCACCGCGTCGCCGCTGGTGAGCCAGCGACTGGTCGAGGCCGTTGGCGCCAAGAGCGGCGCCTTCATTCCGCTGATCGCCGAGGACAGGATCATCGGCGTTCTCGTTGCGGCGCCGACGTCCGCCAGGCGCGCCTTCTCCAGTGAAGAGGTGACGCTGATGCAGTCGCTGGCCGCAGACGCCGCGCTTGCGCTCGAGCGAACGAGATCGGCGGGAGCGCTCGACGAGGCTCTCGAGCGCGAGCGGCTGGTCGGCGACATCTCTCGCCGTGTGCGGTCGGTCGAGGGGCTTGCCGAGGGCACGCGCATAGCGGTCACGGAGATCGGGCGCGCGCTCCATGCTTCGCGCTGCTTCATCCGCCTCGGCCAGCCCGGGGAGCCACAGCGTCTGGCAGCCGAGTGGTTCGCCGCGGGGCTGCAGCCGATCGGGCCGAACACCCAGAACCTCCCCGCCTCGAATCTCGCGGCGCAGAAGCGCAGGACGGTTGTCGTCTCGGACATCGACGACGCTCCTGAGCTCGAGGACCCCGCGCTCGGGACGGCTGAGACGATGCGCCGCCTCGGCACGAAGTCCGTGGTCGCAACGCCAATGATCGCGTTCGACCGCTCGATCGGCGTTCTCGGCCTCGACCGGGCGACGGCCGGCGCCTGGTCTACAGGGGAGGTCGTCCTGATCGAGTCGGTCGCGCGAGAGCTGGCCCTTGCGATCAACTCGGCGCGGCAGCTCGAGGAGAACCGGCAAAGGCTCCTGGAGCAGACGGCACTCCTGGGTGCCGCGCAGGTCGTGACCAGTGAGTTGGAGCTCGAGGCCGTCCTCCAGCGGCTCGTTGACGAGGTCGCCCGGCTGCTGGGCTGCGAGGCGGCCGACTGCTACCTGCTCGATCGCGAGCGCGGGACGCTCCGCTGCGCGGCCGTGCACGGGCTCGAGCCGGAGCTGGTCGGCTTCGAGTTCTCGTCCGATCAGGGCCTTGCCGGACGCGCGGTCCGGCAACGCACACCGGCGCTTTCGGACGATTACTCCGGACTCCCGAATTCGGTTCCGCATCCCGCCTACCGTGGCTACGCGAGCGCGATCGTCGCGCCGATGATGTGGTCGGACGACATTCGCGGCGTCCTCGGCGTCGGCACTCACGAGCCCGATCGCAAGCTCACGAGCTCCGACGCCGAGTTGCTGGAGGCATTTGCAACGCTCGCTGCAGTGGCCTTGCGCAACGCTGAGAGCTTCGAAGAGCGCTCGCGCCAGGCGGGGATCCAGCGCGCCTTCTACGACATCGCGTCGCTGTTGGCCGTGCCGATCTCGCAGGGCGAGACGCGTCGCGCGGTTGCGCGCGCTGCGGCAGAGGCCCTCGGCGGCAGCTCCTCGGCGCTACTGATTCCGAGCGAGGAAGCCTTCGAGCTGGCGGCCGGTTTCGGGCTACCCGAGGACGTCTCCGGCCTGCTTCGCGAGACCGCGGCAGACGCCACGGAGCCACTCGCGACCTGCGCGCGCAACTCGACCGTGATTGCCGCGTCGGCGCTGGCCGACGACGACCGCTTCGACCCCGACTGGCGTCGGGTCGCGGAAGCAGCCGGGTACGGCTCGCTGCTTGCGGTGCCGGTGCGGGCGCCCGAGGGTCGCGACGGACTCGTCGTCGTCTTCTTCGCGGATACCCGCCGTTTCAGCGACTACGACCTCGAGCTGGCGCGCAACCTCGCCGGAACGGCACGCGGGGCACTGGAGCGGAGCGAGCTCTACGAGAGCGAGCGCCGCGCACGCGGGCTTGCGCAGCAGCTGGCCCGAACGGGCACCCTGCTCGCGACCGAGCTCGATCCGGCGGCCGTCCTCGACGAGATCGTTGCCCAGGCCCCGGCATTGGTCGGCGCCGATGCAGCCGTCGTCCGTCTGCTCGAAGACGACGAGCTCGTGGTGAGTGCGACCAGCGGGCAGCTGCCGAGTCGTATGCTCGACTCGCGCTCGCCCGCCACCGGGTGGGGGGCCGCCGACGCCATCCAGACCCGTGCACCGGTTGCGATCGGGGACGTCGAGAACGAGAGCCCCGGGGCCGCAGACGCAGCACTCGTCGCCGGCTACCGCTCATTCCTGTCTGTCCCGCTCGTCGGCTCGGAGGGCGGAATGCACGGAGTCCTTTCCGTCTACGCCACGCGTCCCCGTCGGTGGCAGCCGGAGGAGATCGAGGCGCTCACTGCGCTGGCCGGCAATACCTCAGCGGCACTCGCGAGCGCGGAGCTGTACCAGCGTGTCGCGCTGGAGCGGGAGCGAAGCGTCGCCATTCTCGCGAACATCGCCGACGGGATCGTGGCTGTCGACCGTGAGGGCCGCGTCGTTCTCTGGAACGAGGCGGCAGAGCGAATCACCGGAGTCTCGGCCGCTGAGGCAATTGGCCTGTCGACCGAGCAGATCCTGCAAAGGACGCTCGCGTCCGGAGACGACACGGAGCGCGGCGACCGCTTGCTTGCGATCCGCCGGGGCGACGAGGACGTCTGGCTCTCGCTGACCGAAGCGATCATGCACGACCCGGCCGGCGCCGTCGCCGGGCGGATCTTCGCCTTCCGAGACATCTCTGCCGAGCGCGTAGTCGAGCAGATGAAGTCAGACTTCGTCACCGCCGTGTCGCACGAGCTCCGGACACCGCTGACCTCGATCTACGGTTTCGCCGAGACGCTGCTCCGCCAGGATGTCCTCTTCGGCGATGAGGAGAGGCGAACCTTCCTCGGCTACATCGCCTCCGAGTCGGACCGGCTGACCACGATCGTCGACCAATTGCTCAACGTCGCCCGTCTCGACACCGGCGACCTTCAGGTCAACCTGGCGCCGACCGACGTCAGAGCGGTCGTCTCGGACGTGATTCAGCTGGCCGCCCAGGCGCCCTCCGCCAACGGCCACGACTTCGTAGTCGAACTGCCGGCCGAGCCGCTCGATGCCGAGGCCGACAGCGAGAAGCTACGGCAGATCCTGGCGAACCTCGTAGACAATGCGGTCAAGTTCTCGCCAGACGGAGGCCGGGTGACCGTGGCTGCGCGCGCGAACGACGAGGTGGTCGAGGTCAAGGTCGTCGACGAGGGGATCGGGATTCCCGAAGAGGAGCAGCGCCGGATCTTCACGAAGTTTTACCGTGGGGATTCCATGGCACGTGATCCTGCGACGACCGGTACGGGGCTTGGGCTCTTCATCGCGCAGGGCCTCGTCTCCGCGATGGGCGGCCGGATGTGGGTCGACTCGCGCGAGGGCTCCGGGTCGAGCTTCGCGTTCGAGCTGCCGCTGGCGCCTCAGGCCGCCCTGAGCAGCCGGGAGTCGGCGTGACGACCGTTCTCGTCGTCGACGACGAGGCTCCGATCCGGCTGCTCTGCCGGGTCAACCTCGAGGCCGAGGGCATGGCGGTGGTCGAGGCGGCTGACGGCGAGACCGGGCTGGAGCTGGCGCGCACCAAGCTTCCCGACGTCATCCTGCTCGACGTGATGATGCCGGGGCGGAGCGGGTGGGAGGTCGCCGAAGAGCTGCTCGCCGACGAGGTGACGAGCGGGATTCCGATCATCTTCCTGACCGCGCGCGCGGAGATCAGGGACCGGGCAAAGGGCATCGACCTCGGCGGCGTCGACTACGTGACGAAGCCGTTCAACCCGGTCGAGCTGGCGCCGCTCGTGCAGGACCTCGTGCGCCGTGTCGAAGGCGGCGAGCGCGACGATCTGCGGCGCGAGAAATTCGCCGAAGTGCGCGAGCTCCTGGAACGCGACTAGGCTCGGTTATCCGGCGAAATCCGCGGTGATGAGGGTCGCCTTCGCGAAACCGTCGAAGGGGCCGATCGGTGTGGCGACCCCGATCCGGTGCAGGGCTGGATCGAGCAGGATCGAGCGATGCTCAGGGCTCGCGAGCCAACTCGTCAGAGTCGCGTTTGCCGACATGACTCCTCGTTTCCAGGCCAGGGTCTCGGCAAAGACGCGCCCTTGCACGCCAAACCGCGACATCCGGACCGCGAAGTTCCCATGGCCGAAGTAGTCGTGGAGGAGCATGTCGCGAGAATGAGACCGCGCTGCTCGGGACAAGTTGGCATCGACGCTCAGCCTCGGCAGAAGGTGAACCGTTCGCACCGAGTTGACTGCGGCGATCAGCGCCGTGTTTCGCGTGGCTGACGCCAGAACCCGCCCTGTCAGCGGCCGCGCAGACGCCTTCGGCGCCACCACGGCGACGAGCAGGACGACGACGAGAACGGATAGTGCCCCCCGACAACGCATCCGAAGCGCGGTTTTTTATCAGGTCGGACGGACAACATCTCGTGCTAAATGTCACGACGGGAACGAAACGTGCGCGTGCTGCGAGGAAATCGTCGTGAGCGTTGGCCCGCCGATCCGCAGGGCTAGACTCGACGCCACACGGGGCGTGGCGCAGCCTGGTAGCGCATCCGCTTTGGGAGCGGAAGGTCGCCGGTTCAAATCCGGCCGCCCCGATTCGTCATCACTAGAAGCGCTAGAAAACCCACATAGGACGGAGACCCCACGCTTCCAGAAGCGTGACCGCACTGTCCAGGTCGCGTGCCGAAAGGCGGTACGGCTCCGCATAGGGCACCTGGTCGACGAGCGGCTCGGGAGGGCGGCCGTCGAGCGCGTTCAGGATGTAGCGGATCGGCAGGCCGTGCGTGACCACCAGGATCGTCGGCTCGGGTCGAGCCAGGATCGTCCGATAGGCGCTCACGTACCGCGCGATTGTCGCCGCGCGACTCTCGCCGCCCTCGGGCGCTGCCGTCGTCGGCTCGTTGGCGCCGGCCCACTTGCGGTATTCGCCGAGCATGCTCCCCTCGAAACGGCCGAAGCGTACGTCGTTGAGTTCCGACAGCGCCACGCGCGGGACGTGGCGCCCGGCGAGCGCGAGGTCGGCGGTCTCGCGGACACGCTCGAACTCGCTGGTGACGCAGAGGTCGAGCTCGGTGTCGGCGAGCAGGTCGCCGAGTCTTTGCGCCTGCTCCCGGCCGGCTGCGGTCAGTGCGCAGGGGACGGTCGGATCGCCGTTGACAATACCGCCAACGCTGAGTTCGCTCTCGCCGTGGCGGGCGAGAATCACCTCGTCCATCTGGCGTGCTTCAGGTCGAGCGCAGTCTCTTCCCGGTGCATGAAGCGAACGAAGTAGAAGGCGAAGGCGCCGAAGAAGACCACGGCCTCCTCCGCGGCCATCGTCAGGCCGGCAACCTGCTGGTCGGTGAGCGCGCTCCAGCCCCAGACGCGCGGCGCGTCGACGTAGAAGTCGTAGACGGCGCGGGGGATCAACGCCAACAGCAGCCCCAACGGACTCGCGAGCGCGAACGCCGTAAACAGGTAGGCGGCCGAGGTTCCGGCATCGAGGCGTCCAGTCAGCACCGGCCACCAGACCAGGAGGCCAGTCGCGAAGTAGCAGAGGTGCTCGAGGTGAAGCAACGTCGAGGGGTGGCGCAAGGCAGTGTCATAGGCGGCAGGCAGGTGCCAGGCGTAGTAGGTCGCGAGCCAGAGCGGCAGCGCAACGAGCGGGTGCGTCAGCACGCGGACCGCCCTGTAACGGCGCGCAGCGTGTGCCGCCGCAGGCGGGATGCCGAGCACGACCAGTGCCGGGCTCCACTCGGCGAGCGCGACATTCTGGAGCAGGTGCGCGGTGAGCAGGTAGTGCAGCGCGAGGCTCTCGAGCGGCGTGACGAAGACGGCGAGGATCAGCCCGAGTCCGGCGAGGAAGCAAGCGATCCGCCAGCCGGGTGCGGGGTACCTCCGAAGGACGGACGCGTAGGCCAACGCGAGCAGTGGGACGAGGAGGACGGCCTCGGCGTGGAGGCTCCAGCTATACGGCTGCACCGTCGATACGCTAGTGCGAACGCGGGCGTAGCTGAGTGGTGCAGCACCGGGTTTCCAACCCGGCGACGCGGGTTCGATTCCCGCCGCCCGCTCTCTTCCCACGCCGTCCGGCCTCCGCGCTATGTTTTCTTAAATGAAAACGAAAAAGCGCGAAGGAGCACGGAGAATGCGAAGGGAAGAAGGGCGATCCATCAAGGAGATCGCCAGCCTTCTGGGAGTCTCGCCCTCCTCTGTCAGCCGTTGGGTAACCGACATTGAACTGACCGCTGAGCAGCATGCGGCTCTTCAGTCGCGGAATGGGCTACACGAGCGGCAACTCCAAGCGCGTGCGGCCAGGAGCACGAAGGCACGAGCCCTTCGAGCCAAGGCTCAAGCCGAGGGGCGACAACGCGCCCGAAGCGCCGACCGGCTCTACGTCGCCGGCTGCATGCTCTATTGGGCCGAAGGCGCTCGGAACCGAAACCAGCTCATCTTCACGAACTCGGATCCTGAGATGGTTCAGGTGTACGTGTCATTCCTACGTCGCGCGTTCGGCGTCGAGCGCGACCGGGTGCGCCTTACCTGCAACCTCTTCGCCGATCACGAGGAACGGCAACGCGAGATCGAAGACTTCTGGCTTGAAACCGCCGGGCTCTCTCGAAACTCGCTTTGCAGGTCGACGGTCAACCACTACTCGCGCCACAGCCAGAAGAAGCGGAAGAACAAGCTGCCGTACGGCACCTGTCGCATCGTCGTCAACAGCACGGCGATCGCGCAGACGATTTACGGCTCGATCCAAGAATTGGCCGGATTCGACCGCCCGGAGTGGCTCGACTTGCCGATTTAACGGGGCTGGTCCGCAAGCGGCTCCAACGCCGCCGCGGTCGGCTCGAGCTCGCCTGACTCCAGCCCACTGACGATCTCGCGGGCGAGCTGGCGCGCCTCGCTGACCTGATCGGCTTCGAGCACCGTGTTGACGGCGGCGAGATGGTTGCCGCCGACGAGCAGGAGCTCGATGTCGACGGTGTCCAGCTCCCGCTTGGCGATGTACGTGTCGTCGGGAACTCCGACGCGCACCTGGACGACACGGCCGTCCGGCAGCGTCGCGGTCATCTCGATCGGCTCCCCGCGCAGGGTCACGAGGTCTGCATTCTGGCGCAAAGCACAACCTGAACGTCCGACCTGCCCGCAATCCTTGTTCCGTGGTGCCCGAGCGGCTCGTCCGCTTCCCCGTGCGCACGATCCTGACCGTGCTCGGCGTGATCATCGCCGTGGCCGTCGTGCTCCAGGTGATCATGATCGCGCGCCACGTGATCGTTTGGATCCTGGTTGCGCTCTTTCTGGCGCTCGCCATGAACCCGGCGGTCGACTGGTTCCAGCGGCACGGGATCAAAAGTCGCGGCCTCGCTTCGGGGATCACCTTCCTGCTCGTGCTGGCCGCTTTCGCAGGGCTCGGAGCGCTCTTCGTGCCAACCGTCGTCAACCAGGTGACCGACCTGGTCAACAAGATTCCCGACTACGTCCACGACATCAGCAAGGGCAAGGGACGGTTTGGGTTCCTGGAGACGAAGTACCACCTTCAGGAGAAGATCGAAGACGCCATTCGCAAGGGCGGGGCGAAGAAGGTGTTCGGGCTTTCCGGTACGGCGATCTCGGTCACCAAGAGCGTGATCTCGATCGTGGTCGGGATCATCACGATCGCCTTCCTGACCTTCTTCATGTTGCTCGAAGGCCCGAAGTGGATGGAGCGCTTCTACGGGCTGCTCTCGCCCGAGTCCCGGCCTCGCTGGGAGAACGTCTGCAACCAGATCTACCGCACGGTGGGCGGCTACGTGACCGGCAACCTGCTGATCAGCCTGATCGCCGGCGGCTCGACGACAATCGTCCTGCTCATCCTGGACGTCCCGTTTGCCGTCGCATTAGGGCTGGTCGTCGCGATTCTCGACCTGATTCCGCTCGCTGGTGCGACGATCGCCGCTTTCCTGATCGGCACGGTTGCGTTCATCCACTCGATCCCCGCCGGGATCATCGTCGTCGTCTTCTTCGTCGTCTATCAGCAGATCGAGAACCACTTTCTGCAACCGGTCGTGTACGGTCGAACGGTCCAGCTCTCGCCGCTTGTAGTGCTGATCTCCGTCCTGATCGGCGCCGAGCTGGCCGGGATCCTCGGCGCCCTGGGCGCGATCCCGGTTGCCGGCGCGATCCAGGTTCTGATCATCGACTGGCTCCGGCACCGGCGCGAAGGCAAGGTTCCGGCCGCGCCGCCTGTCCCCCAAACGGGGGAGACGTGACGTGGAGGTACGGCCGATGCCTGAACCGTGCACCCGGTCTTCGCAGGCCTCATGGCTGCCGCCGTCGGCTTCGCGCCTGCAAATCAGGCCGCGCTAGGGCCGCAGGCCCCGAAGAAGGCGTCTGCAACCGTCTCTGCCCGTGTGCACCTCTCCGGGCTCGAGTCGCAACTGCTCGGGCAGATCAACGTAACCCGCGCGCGACGCGGTCTGCGACCGCTGCGCATTTCCTCGGCCCTGACGGCGGCGGCCGACCAGCATTCGCAATCGATGGCGCAGAAGGGCTACTTCAGCCACGACTCGGCCAACGGCGGCTCGTTCTTCAAGCGGATCGCGAGCTTCTACCCCTACCGCGGTTACACCAGTTGGTCCGCCGGCGAGAACATCCTCTACTCGACGCCCGACATCGACCCCGCAGGGGCGCTGAGACTTTGGATGAAAAGCCCAGAGCACCGAGCGAACCTGCTGAATCGCAGTTGGCGCGAAATCGGCCTCGGCGCGGTACATGCCGTGAGCGCACCCGGCGTCTACAACGGCGACGAGGTCACGATCGTCACCGCCGACTTCGGCTTCCGCTACTAAATCTCGACGCTACGCTTCGCGGGCACGCGCCTGTAGCTCAGCGGAAGAGCAACGGCCTTCTAAGCCGTGGGTCGGAGGTTCGAATCCTCCCAGGCGCATGAGTCTCGGCTGTTTGGCGATTCCGCGCTGACAACATTGCCGGGGGTCGCTCGTCTAACTC
Source organism: Gaiellaceae bacterium (assembly GCA_035258645.1). Taxonomy (GTDB): domain Bacteria; phylum Actinomycetota; class Thermoleophilia; order Gaiellales; family Gaiellaceae; genus 13-2-20CM-68-14. The sequence goes on along the minus strand of DATFXA010000306.1, from coordinate 7,972 downwards.
CCTGTGCGACGCCTTCTCTTCCTCGCCGCGCTCCTCCTCGTTGCGGGGTGTGGTGGGTCGGGAGGGGAGACACAGCAGAAGGTGGCGCCGCTCGTGACGCAGGGCCCGCTCGGGTCCGGCCCGAACGAGGTCTGGTTCTACGCGGCAAAGGGGAAGCCGCGCTCGCTCGTCGTCTTCCTCCACGGCTATGGCGGCCCGACTGAAGAGACGCCGGCGAACCACGTCCCGTGGCTGAAGCACCTCGCCGCCGAAGGCAGCGACGTGATCTACCCGCGGTACGAAGTAGGCGGTTCGACGAACCCCTATCCGAACATCGACACCGCGGTGCGCGAGGCGACGAGCAAGCTGGGGCGACCGCATGTCCCGGTGATTGTCATTGGCTACTCGCGCGGAGGGCGGATTGCGATGGACTACTCGGCGCTGAGAGCGGCCGGCGGCCACGAGCCACGCCTCGTCGTGTGCGTCTTCCCAGCCGTCCACGCCCCAGGTGAGCGCCTGGCGAGCTTGAAGCCTCTCGACGGGCAGACCAGATTAGTCCTGATGGTTGGTGACAAAGACACAGGAGTCGACGGCAGCGGCGCTCGCGTCCTCCTGGCCCGCCTCGAGCTCGCCAACTTCCCAGCGTCACGAGTCAAGCTGATCATCGTCCGATCGAACAAGACATTCAAAGCGACCCACCTCTCGGTCCTGGAGAACAATCAGGGCGCCAGGCGCGCTTTCTGGGTGCCCACCGACAGGCTGATCGACTCAGTGCGGCAGGTCGCCGGGTCCTCGGATCAATGAGGTAGGTCGCCGCGGCCGACATGTGCGGCCGCGGCTCACAGGCGTTTGTCGTTACACCGGGAACCGCGAAAAGTCGTCATGGCCCGCGAGGCGGGCCGGACTTTGGGCGGTGAGATGGCGCGTCGGCGTCGCTTGCGACGCCGACTTCCAGGGCGTCCCGGCTTTGCCGGGGCGTCCGTCTAACCCCCTTTTGCGAGACCGTGTCCGGGAGGCTTCCAGCAAGGGTGGCGGAGGGGACTCGAACCCCCGACCACCGGGACCACAACCCGGGGCTCTACCAACTGAGCTACCGCCACCGCGCAGCGGGGACAGAATAGCCGGGCCTTGAAGATCCTCGCCTCTCGCCGTTTCCCTGGTCCCGCCTGGGACGAGTTGACCGACGTCCAGTACCTCGAAGCACCACTCCCGGACGGCGCGGGCGGCCGTCGCGACGATGTTGAAGCCCTTGCTGTCGTCGGAGAGCGAATCGACGACGAGACGCTCGACCTGTTGCCGAACCTGAAGATCGTCGCGAACTACGGCGTCGGCTACGACTCGGTCGACGTCGAGGCCTGTGCCAGGCGTGGCGTCGCCGTCACCAACACCCCCGGCGTGCTGACCGCCGCCACGGCCGACCTTGCCTTCGCGCTGGTGCTCGCTGTCAGGCGGCGGATCGTCACCGTCGACCGGGCCGTGCGCGAGGGCCGCTGGAGCGGGGCCTGGGCCGATTCGGACTTCCTCGGTCGGGACGTCAGCGGCTCGACGCTCGGAATCGTCGGCTTTGGCCGGATCGGCCGCGCCGTGGCGCAACGGGCCGCCGCGTTCGGGATGCGCGTGCTCCACAACTCGCGACGGCGGGACGGTGACAGTTGGCGTGAGCTCGACGCGCTGCTCCGCGAGGCCGACGTCATCAGCCTCCATGTACCGCTGACGTCCGAGACGCACCGACTGCTCGACGCTGGGCGCCTGGCCCTTCTCCGCGATGGTGCCTGTCTGGTCAACACGGCGCGCGGCCAGATCGTCGACGAGGACGCGCTCGTTCGAGAGCTCGCGTCCGGCCGGATCCAGGCCGGTCTCGACGTCTTCGCCCACGAGCCGGAGGTTCCGCGCGAGCTGCTCGGGCTCTCGAACGTCGTCCTGACTCCCCACATCGGGAGCGCGACTGCCGAGACGCGCGAGGCAATGACGAAAGTCCTCGTCCACAACCTGCTTGCGGTCGAGCGCGGCGAGCAACCGCCCAACCGGGTCTGAAGGACGAAGAGGCCGCTCACCCACGGGATCTCCTCGATCGTCGGGCTGAGACAGATGGCATCGCTGGCACACCGGACGGGCTCAACCATGGGTTCCGGCCTGGCTGAGCCGGTTGAAATGGCCCCGGGAGGGATCGAACCTCCGCACGCGGATTCGAAGTCCGCCGCTCTATCCACTGAGCTACGGGGCCTCGCCGAGCAGTATGCCGCGGGTTTCCGACGCCGAGGCGTGCGCTAAAACCTCAGGCCGTTAGTCTCCCCTCCGCGTTTTCCCTGCTTCCTCGGAGGTAAGAGACACTCGAATGCCACGGGCGATCTGGACCGGCTCGATCAGCTTCGGGCTGGTCAACGTGCCCGTTCGTCTGTACAGCGCGATCGCCGAGCACAAGCTGCGCTTCCACCTGATTCACGAGCCGGACCAGAGTCCAATCGGCTACCAAAAGATCTGCAAGCTCGAGAACAAGCCGGTCCCGGACGACGAGATCGCCAAGGCGTTCGAGTTCAAGCGCGGCGAGTTCGTGGTGATGGAGGAGAAGGACTTCGAAGCGGCCCGTGTGGAGGGATACCGGACGATCGAGATCACCGACTTCGTCCCCTACGAGCAGGTCGACCCGATCTACTTCGCCCGTACCTACTACCTCGGCCCGGAGAAGGGCAGCGAGAAGGTCTACAGCCTCTTGCTGCGAGCGCTCGAGCACTCCGGTCTTGCCGGGATCTCCAAGTTCGTCATGCGCGACCGGCAGTACCTCGGGGCGCTCCGGGTCCGTCAGGGCGTGATCACGCTCGAACAGCTGTACTTCGCCGACGAGATCAGGCCGATCGACGAGATCAAGCCGCCGAAGACGAACATTTCCAAGGAAGAGCTCGCGATGGCGGAGCAGCTGATCGACAACTTCGCCGGCGACTTCAAACCGCGGAAGTACAAAGACACCTACCGCGACGCGCTCACCGCGATCATCCGGGCGAAGCAGGCGGGCAAAGAGGTCCGCCACGCTCCGGCAGCCGAGGAGGAGACCCCGCCTGACCTGCTCGAGGCGTTGCGCGCGAGCATCCAGGCAGCCGGCGGGCGTCGCCCTCGCAGAGGGAGCCGACCGAAACACGATCTGTCGAGCCTCTCGAAGGCCGAGCTGGACGAACGCGCCCGCAAGGCGAAACTACCCGGCCGCTCGAAGATGTCGAAGGACCAGCTGATCGAGGCGTTGAGGGCTGCCTGAGCCGAAGCACCTGAGCGTCGTCCCTGACGTCGAGGAAGAGCTCGACCGGCTCTACGCACTGCCTCTCGAGGAGTTCACGAAGACGCGGAACGAGCTCGCCCGCAGGCTTGCCAAAGCCGGCCGTGCCGACGCCGCCGCCGAGGTGAAGCAACTCGCCAAGCCGAGCGTGCCCGTGTGGACGGCGAACCAACTGGCGCGCCGCGAGCCGGGCGAGGTGCGCGCGCTCCTTCGTACGGCCGAGGAGCTGCGGAAGGCGCAGGAGCGGGCGCTCGGCGGTAAGGGCGTCTCCGAGCTGCAGGAGCGCGTCGAGGAGCAGCGCCGTGCGGTCAGGGCGCTGTCGAGGCTCGGGCGCGACATCCTCGCCGAAGAAGGACGCCCGGCGAGCGACGCGATCGTGGAGCGAATCGCGAAGACGCTCGACGCGGCCGCGCTCGACGAAGGTGCGCGCTTTCAGCTCCGAGCCGGGCGCCTGACGGAGGAGCTCGACCCGCCCGGCTTCGAGGCGCTTGCCGGGCTGACCCCGCTCCGTTCTCGTTCGAAGCGCGGCGCAAGCGTGAAGCCCAAGCTCGACCCTGCGGCCGACGCGCGGCGCGCGGTGGCAGGGGCGAAGAGCGAGGTTCGTGCCCGCGCGCGCGAGGCAGCCGCCGCCGAGCGCACGGCCGAGCAGGCGCAGACAGCCGCGGCCGATGCCCGCGATACGGCGAAAGCCGCACGCAAGCGCTCGGATGACGCGGAGCGTCTGCTCGCCGAGGCGGAGGCCGCCCTGCGGAAAGCGCGGCGGCGCTAGCTCTCGTCCGCGGAGCCCTCGTTGACCATGGGGTCGTTCGCGAGGCGCTCGGCGGCGTGCCGTGTCTCGTGGGCGATCTCGTCCTGAAGCTCGACGAACTTGTTCTCGTCGGTCTTCTGGCTCTCTCGCTCTCGATCTTGCTCGTCGGTCATTCCCAAGTCGTTCCCACGCGCTCTACCCTGTAATCGCTTCATGCGGGCGTGGCGGAATTGGCAAACGCGACGGGTTTAGGACCCGTTGGGCGAAAGCCCTTGGAGGTTCGAGTCCTCTCGCCCGCACTCGGCCTGGTCCTGCTGTGTGCCGGAGTCGCGTCTGCAGCAGGCCGCGCAGACTCGTGGCGCTCTGCGACCCCGTTGCCTGTGCCGAGAACAGAGGTCGCGTCTGCACGGCTCGGAGACGAGATCGTCGTTGTGGGCGGTTACCTCGCCGACGGGACGAGCACGGGGCGCGCCGACGCGTACTCGCCGAGCACGGGAAGGTGGAGGCGGCTGCCCGACCTGCCCGCGAAGGTGAACCACGCGATGGCCGCCTCCGTCGGCCCACGGCTCTACGTCGTCGGCGGTTACGGCGCCGAGCGAAGCGCCTTCGTGTTCTTTCGTGGCCGTTGGAGCCGGCTGCGACGCCTGCCGGCTCCCCGCGCTGCCGCGGGAGCGGCAGTCGTCGGTCGCAGGCTGTACGTCGTAGGCGGCGTTGTGAGGCCGGGCAGCCTCGCCCGGCACATGCTCGTGCTCAACCTGCGAAGCGGCCGCTGGACGTTCGCGCCTGGCCCGAGCCCTCGCGAGCACCTCGCAGTTGCGGCGAGCGCGGGGATTGTCTATGCGCTGGCCGGGCGGTCAGGAGGCACGAACTTCACGACCTTCGAGCAGTACTCGCCGTCGCGCCGCTCCTGGCTTCGCCTGCCGCCTGTTCCCTACCCAAGAGGAGGGACGGGTGCGGCGGTCGTCGGCCGTCGGATCGTGTCGGTCGGGGGAGAAGAGGCCACGGGCACGATTCCCTCCGTATACGCCTATGACGTCGGCTCCCGGCGTTGGACGCGCCTACCCGACATGCTCACGCCGAGGCACGGGCTCGCCGTCGCCGCTTTCGGAACCAGGGTCTACGCAATCGCCGGCGGCCCCCAGCCGGGGCTGCACGTCAGCCCGGCGAACGAGTTCCTGAACGTGGGCTAGCGAGCTGCTCGATCCGCGCGGCAGCATCGGCGAGAGTCTTCTCGTCGAACAGGAACGGCGTCGCGTTCGGGATCGTGTGGACCGGCCCGTCCAGATCGTCCGAGCCGCCGGTCGCGTTGAGCGCGTAGCGGATTGGAATTTCGTGACACACGACCAGCACCTGCTCGTCTGGACGCTCGAGCAGCTCGCGGTAGGCCTCCGCGTACCGACGGGCGGCGTCGTCGAGGCTTTCGCCGCCGGGAAAGCGCTCGGAGCGCGTCCGCCCGCGTTTCCAGTCGCGGTACTCGTCGATCGTCCAGCCCTCAAGCTCGCCGACCTTGACGTCGTCGAGGAGCGGCTCCTCCACGAACGGAAGATCGCGTCCTTCGAGGGCGATCTGCCCGGTTTCGAGCGTCCGTCCGAAACGCGTGTGCACGCAGGTGTCGATCGGCTGGCCGCGGAGCTGCAGGCCGAGCAACGCCGCGTTTTCGCGGCCGCGCTCGGTCAGCGGCCCCGGCACCGACGGGTCGCCGTTGACGACTCGCTTGACGTTCAGCTCTGACTCCCCGTGGCGGGCGAGGACGTACAGGCGCATGCCCGACCCTAGCGCGTGACGGCAGGCGAAACCCGTTTGCTTGAATGGACGAGTGGCCGTCCAGGTCGAAGAGCTCGCGGGCAACAAGGTCCGCCTGAAGGTCGATGTGCCCGGCGAGGACATTCGTCACGCGGTCGAGCACGCGACCTCGGATCTTGTCGGCAGCGTCAAGGTTCCCGGCTTCCGTCCGGGCAAGGTGCCGAAGCAGGTGCTGCGGGCCCGTCTGGGCGAGGAGCGGCTCCTGACCGAGGCCGTCGAGAGTCACATCGGCGGCTGGTTCTGGAACGCCGCCGCCAGTTCGCGCATCCAGCCGATCGCGCAGCCCGAGTATGAGTACGACCTTCCCTCCTCCGACGACGACGAGTGGAGCTTCATCGCGACCGTCGACGTGCAGCCCAAGCCCGAGGTCGCCGACTGGACGACGCTCGAGGTGCCCTACGCCGAGGCCGAGATCCCCCCGGAGCTCGTCGACCAGGAGATCGAGGTCCTGCGCGAAAGTGTCGCCGACCTCGCCCCGGTTGAAGGGCGGCCGGCGCAGACCGGCGACGTCGTCATCGTCGATGCGGTCGAAGAAGGAGGCGACGCACAGCGCGACCTCGTCCTCGAGCTCGGCTCGGGCCGGTTGCTCGAGGAGGTCGAGCGCGCGCTGCTGGGTGCCGCCGCCGGCGACACGCGCTCGGTCGAGTACTCGCTGCCGGACGGCTCCACGCGGACGACCGAGTTCACGGTCAAGGAGATCAAAGAGAAGGTCTTGCCGCCGGCCGATGACGACTTCGCGCGAGCCGCGAGCGAGTTCGACACCTACGCGGAGCTGCGTGAGGACATCGAGTCCAGCTTGCGCGAGCAGCTCGAGGACGAGCTCGATGCCGCCTTCCGCGCCGAGGCGATCGACCGGCTGGTCGAGGCCTCGAACGCGACAGCGTCCGGGCCTCTGGTCGAGGCCCGCGCGCGCGAGCTGCTGAACCAGCTCGGCCGTTCGCTCGACCGCCGGGGGGTCACCGCCGACCTCTATCTCCAGCTGACCGGCCAGACGCCGGAGCAGCTCGCCGAGGGCGTTCGCCGCGAGGCCGCGCAGTCAGTCGCCCGCGAGCTCGTCCTCGAGGCGGCGGCCGACAAGCTCGGCCTGGAGATCTCCGACGACGACGTCGAGGAGCTGATCCGCGAGCAGGCCGAGGCCACCGACGAGGATGCCGACGACGTCATCGCCCAGCTCCGCGAGGCGGGCCGGTTCGAGACGTTGCGCGCCGACCTTCGGCTGAAGCGGACCCTCGACCAGATTGTCTCCGAGGTGACGAGAATCTCCCCGGACCTCGCGCAGGCGCGCGACAAGCTTTGGACCCCCGACAAGGAAACCGCCCCGACCGAAACGAAACTCTGGACCCCCGCTAGTAAGGAGCCTGCATGAGCCCGTTGATTCCCATGGTCGTCGAGCAGACCTCGCGAGGCGAGCGCGCGTTCGACATCTACTCGCGCTTGCTGAACGAGCGAATCGTCTTTCTCGGCACCCCGGTCGACGATCAGATCGCGAACCTGATCATCGCCCAGTTGCTGCACCTCGAGTCCGAGGACCCTGACAAGGACATCTCGATCTACATCAATTCGCCCGGCGGCTCGGTGTACCACGGGCTGGCGATCTACGACACGATGCAGTTCATCAAGCCCGACGTGCAGACGATCTGCGTCGGGACGGCGATGTCGATGGGCGCGCTGCTTCTTGCCGGCGGGACGAAAGGAAAGCGGATGGCGCTCCCGAACTCCAAGATCCTCATCCACCAGGTGTGGGGCGGCTTCCAAGGACAGGCGACCGACATCGAGATCCACGCGCGCGAGACGATCGCACTCAAGCGCACGCTCGAGGAGATCATGTCGGAGCACACCGGGCAGCCTCTCGAACGAGTATCGAAGGACATGGAACGCGACTACTTCATGACGCCGCAAGAAGCCCAGGAGTACGGCATCATCGACAACGTCATCGTCCATCGCGATGGGGCACGCCCCTAGCGCGAAGGCCGATTCCGGAGTAAAAGGAGAACCGTGGCCCGAGCGACAGACGGCAACGAGCAACTTCTTTGCAGTTTCTGCGGCAAGTCTCAGCGCCAGGTCAAGAAGCTGATCGCCGGGCCCGGTGTCTACATCTGCGACGAGTGCATCGATCTCTGTAACGAGATCATCGACGAGGAGCTGACGGCTCCCGCCCAGCTCGATCTCGACAACCT
>DATFXA010000305.1:0-3455 GCA_035258645.1 Gaiellaceae bacterium | reverse complement strand
GACTTCACCCAGCCCACGGTCTCGTTCTGCATCACGGCGCGGGCGTTGGCTACCCAGGGGAAGGAGCCGGTGGCGATGTCGTCCCCGTACTCCTCGCGGGCCGCCGCCTCGGTCAGCCCGACGCTCGCGATCTCGGGATCCGTGTAGATCGGCCGGGGCACGGCCCGGTTGTCCACGACCGAGTCATTGCCGAGCGCGTTCTCGGCCGCGACCTCGCCTTCGCGGAAGGCCGTGTGCGCGAGCTGCCAGTAGCCGGCGACGTCACCGACCGCGTAGATGTGCCCGACGGTCGTCCGGCGGCTCTCGTCGGCGGCAATCCCCTCGCGCCGGTCGAACTGGATGCCGATCTCCTCCAGGCCGAGGTTCGCAACGTTCGGGCCACGGCCGACCGAGACGAGCATCAGATCGCACGCGACCGTTTCACCCTGGCCGAAATGGACGATCAGGCCGCTCCCGGTGTCCTCGACCTTCGAGCACTGCTTCTGGAGGTGGAGCGCGATATCGCGCTTCCCGAACTGCTTGGCCAGCTCGAGCGAGGCGTCGTCGTCCTCGGCCGGAATCAGCTTCGGCAGCATCTCGATGATCGTCACCTCCGAGCCGAAGCGCCGGAAGATCGACGCGAACTCGCAGCCGATGATCCCGCCGCCGAGGATGACCAACCGGTTCGGCACCTCGGTCTGGGAGAGCAGCCCCTCGGAGTCGACGCAGCGCGGCGAGTTGAGCCCCTCGATCGGAGGCCAGAGCGGCGACGATCCCGTCGCGATGATCGCCGACTTGAAAGTGACGTCCTCCCCACCCTCGACCGCGATCGTGTTCGCATCCGTGAACCGGCCGGTGCCCTTGACCCACTCGACTCCGTTCGCCTTGAAGAGCGTGGCGACGCCGCCGGTCATCTGGTCGACGACCTGCGACTTCCACACGTTGGCCGTCGCGAAGTCGAGGCTCGGTGCGCCGACCTGGACGCCGAGCTTGGCGAACGTGTGCTCGGCCTCCTTGATCGCGAAGGCGGTCTGCACCCACGCCTTCGTCGGGATACAGCCGATCCGCAGGCACGTGCCTCCTAGCGCAGGCTCCTTCTCGATGCAGGCGGTCTTGGCCCCGAGCTGGGCGGCTCGAATCGCCGCGGTGTAGCCGCCGGGGCCGCCGCCGAGGACTGCAACGTCGAATTCCACGGGGGCGAATCCTACTTACGGGTTGGCTTGCGAGAGCGCAGCTCTCATGACGACGGCGCCGTCGTCCTCCCGCACCTGCTCGAAGCCGTAGCGCTCGTACAGGTGGCGGGCCGGGTTGTCCTTGGCGACGCTGAGGCTGATCGCCTCGAACCCGTCCTTGCGTGCGCAATCGAGCAGGCCGCTGAGGAGCTCGTGGCCGTAACCGCGGCCTCGCCTGCTCGGCACGACTGCGATCGCGAGCTCGGGTGTCTGCTCGTCGATGAACCCAAAGCCGGCGTTCTCGCGTGTAAACAGGCGGTACCAGGCCGCGCCGACCGGCACGAACTCGTCGAAGACGACCAGCGAGCGGTCGCCCGGGCGGCCCCAGTCGTTGACGTAGCGGGTGAGCGGCGGCTCCTCCTCACCCACGGGAGTCCGCCAGTAGAAGGCGTGGCGGAGCATGTCGCGGAGAAACGGGACGTCGCGCGGGCCGCCTTTTCTGATCATTCGGCGCGAGTCTATGGCTGCCGGGAAACCTCTTCGGCGAGCTGGATGCGGTTGCCGTCGGGGTCATAGACGTCGAGCAGCCGCATCTGACCGTGCAGCTCGAGCACCGTGCCAACCTCGACCCCTTCGGTTCGGAGGCGCTCCGCCTCGGACTTGATGTCCGCCACGTCCACGGTGGCGACGCCGGTCTCCCCCTGCGGCTCACCTTCCGCGATCGCGATCTCCATCTCGCCGTGCATCAGCCTCGCCCAGCGGCCTTCCTCGTCGACGAACGTTTCCGCGAAGCCAAGCTTGTCTGTGTAGAAGGCACGGCCGGCCTCGAGGTCGCGAACGTGATACCAGACCTGAACGGGGCTCACAGCATCAGGCCGGGCTCCTCCAGGAACGCCTTGACCGTCCGGAGGAAGTCCGCGGCCGTCGCCCCGTCCAGGGCGCGGTGGTCACATGTGAGCGTCATCGCCATCAGCGGCCGGGCCTCGATGCCGGTCTCGGTCGGGACTGCCTTCGGCTCGATCGCGCCGACGGCGAGGATCGCCGCCTGCGGCGGGTTGAGCACGGCGACGAACTGGTCGACGCCGTACATGCCGAGGTTCGAGATCGTGAACGTGCCGCCGTCGACGTCTTCCTGGCGGAGCTTGTTATCGCGCGCGCGCGTGACGATGTCGGCTCGGGCGGCGGCCAGCTCGGCGATCGTCTTGCGCTCCGCCTGGTGGATGACCGGGACGACGAGGCCCGCCTCTATGGCGACGGCGATCCCGACGTTCGCACTCGGGTAGAAGTCGATCGCGTCGTCGGCCCAGAGCGCGTTGACTGCTCGGTGGCGCATCAGCGCGGCTGCGCAGGCCTTGGTCAGGATGTCCGTCACCGTCGGCCTCGGCTCCCCTTCCTTCGTCTGCTCGGCGAGGCGGTCGTGGAGGCTCTGAGCGCGGGTCATGTCAGCCGACATCGCGATCTGGAAGACCGGCGCCTGCCAGGCCTCCGTCAGGCGGCGGGCGATCGTGCGGCGGATGCTCGTCAATGGGACGCGTTCGATCTCACCCGGCGGAGCCAGCGGGGCCGAGGCCGGTGCCGGGGCGGGTGCCGTCGGTGCGCCCGACGCCGCTCGCTCGACGTCTTCGGCGACGACCCGCCCCTCGGGGCCGGTGCCTTTGAGCGAGCCCAGCTCGATGCCTCGCTCCCGCGCGATCCGGCGCGCCAGCGGCGAGGCCTTGATCCTGGCACCGGCTCCGTTGCCCTCGGAGGGCGCCGCAACCTCAACGGGCGCGGGAGCGGTCTGTGCGGGCGCCTGTGGTTCCTCCGCAACGGGCTGCGGTTCTTTCGCGGCGGGCCCGGCGGGTGCCAGGTCGGGCACCTCTTCCCCCTGCTCGCCGATCACAGCGATGGTCGTGCCGACGTCGGCCTCTCCCTCGGGCACGGTGATCTTCAGCAGGACGCCGGAGGCCTCGGCCTCGACCTCCTGGGTCACCTTGTCGGTGTCGAGCTCGTAGAGCGGCTCGCCCTTCTCGACCTGGTCGCCCTCGGCCTTGAGCCACTTGACGATCGTCCCGGACTCCATGCCCTGGCCGAGGCGGGGGAGCTTTACCTCGTTAGCCATGCCCACTCCAACCGTGTCCCCGTGCCTGGCACCGGGACACGGCTCGAACTGTCAGTACCCAATGGGAGCGGAAATCCGCTAGAGCAGGCGTTTTGTCCACTTCGGACCCGTCCGGGTGCCTGGCACCAAGACACGTCACGAACCGCCGTTACGGCCGACGGTGGCCATGATCGCTCCGAGCACGTCCTTGGCGTGGGGAACAA
>DATFXA010000304.1:0-8907 GCA_035258645.1 Gaiellaceae bacterium | reverse complement strand
GAAGATCCACTCCCGCTCGGCCGCGGGGATGCCCATGCCTTCGTCGACGACGCGCACCTCCACCCGGTCGGCGTTGCGGCGCGCACCGACGGTCACGGTCCCACCCCGCGGGGAATAGCGCAAGGCGTTCTCGACGAGGATGTTGAACACCTGGCGCACCTTGTCCGGGTCGGCCTCCGCGGCGAGTGGCTCGTCCGGCAGGTCGATCTGGAACCGGTGGCCGTTGCCGACGTCCGCCGTCTCGACCACCTCAGAGACGACCGAGCCGACGTCGATGCGCCCACGCTCCACCTGCAGGTCGCCGGCGTCGAGCCGCGCGACGTTGAGCAGCTGGTCCACGATCTCCGTCAAGCGCTCCGACTCCGACGCGATGTAGCCGAGGAACGTCTGCCGCTCCTCCTCCCCGAACGGGATGTCCTGTCGGAGCAACGTCTCGGCGAAGCCATAGATCGACGTCAGTGGTGTGCGCAGCTCGTGCGACACCGCTGCGACGAAGTCCGACTTGACTTGCTCGACCATCCGATCGCCCGAAATGTCCCGGAACGCGAAGATGCGACCCGCGACGGCGCCGAGCGGATCGCGCATCACGGCCTCGCTCAGTGACAACCAGACCTCCTCGCCGCCGCGCAGAATCGAGACCAGGCGTTGGCCGGCGGGTGCTTCGTCATCCCCGGACTCGAGGTTGCGGCGGAGCACGTCGGTGGTCGTGTACCCGACCGCCTCGGCCTGGGGCACGCCCGTGATCTGCTCCGCCGCCGCGTTCCAGAGGACGACGCGGCCCTCGCGGTCGACGGCGACGATGCCGTCGGCGATGTTCGCGAGGATGGCGACGCTGCGTTCCTTCTCGAGGGAGACTCGCGAGTAGAGCTCCGCGTTGGCGAGCGCAGCGGACGTGTTTCCGGCGAGCGCCTGCAGCGCCTCGATCTCCTCGGCGCGCCATGCCCGTGGACGGCGGGCGTAGACGGCGAGCACGCCTGCCGGCGCACCCTCCGGACCGGAGAGCGGAACGCCGAGATATGCGGCGTAGCCGGCCGCGAGCAGCTGGTCGCTGCCGGCGAGCTGCGGCAGGGCCACGGCGTCGTCGACTGCAACCGGTGCGCGCGACTGGAACACGTCGCCGGAGAGCGACCCGTTCGCACTGACGCGGACGCCGACGCTGTCGGCGGTTCCTTGACCGGACGCGGCGCTGACCACGAGCTCGTCGTCCTCGAGCGTCAGCACCGCGCAGGCCTCGGCGGCGAGCAACGCGGGGGCCTGCTGCACGACCTCGTCGAGGACGGCGGCGGGATCCAGCTCCGTCGCGAGCACGCTGCCCGTCCGCGCGAGCTGTTGGGACAGGGCACGGGCCGTGCGTTCGGCTTCGAACAGCTCGCTCCGCTCGAGTGCTCCCCGCGCGGCGTCTGACAGGTGCCGCGCCACCTCCAGCTCCTCGTCGCTGAACATCCGCTCCGCCGCGAAGAAGACCAGCACCAGACCGGAGCGCCGGGCACGCAGGCTCGCCACGGGGACCGCGAGCAGGGCGGAAAGACCCTCCTCTTGCAACAGGCTCTGCCATGGCGGCTCGAAGCGGTCGTCCCGGACGACTGCCGGCGAGACCAGGATCCGCTCGTCGGCGGCCGCCGACGCCAGCGACTCCGCCGACGGCGGCAGTGCGGGAGCGAGCGCGCGCGCGAGCCCGCCCGGGAGCTGGACGGATGCGGCGAGCTCGAGGTCGCTGCCGCGCGGCATCAGCACCGCCGCGGCGTCACCGCCGAACGCATCGGTCGCCGCTTGGCCGAGCGCGTCGAGCGTCTCGGCAAGCGACAGCGACTGGCCGAGCATGGCGGCGATCCGGAAGAACGCGGCCTGCTGCCCAATGCGCCGCTCGTTGTCGCGCAGCAAGCGGGCGACGTGGATCGCCAGTCCGATCTCGCGTGCAACCGTCTCCGTCAGCCCGACCTCTTCCGCACTCCACTCGTGCGGCTCGGTTCGATGCAACGTGAGCGTCCCGATCAGCTCGTCGAAGACGAGGATCGGCACGGCAAGCATCGCGCGCGACCCGAGCTCGAGCAACGTCTGAGCACCGCCGACCTCGACGAGCTCGGCCGCACGCTCGACGTCCTCGATCGCAACCGTCGCGCGGCGGCGCACGGCGAGGTTCGAGGCGGCAAGACGCTTTCCCGACTCGATGCCGTCAAGGCCGTCGGCGTGCCACTGGGCGGCGATCGGGATCGAGTCCTCCGTGTCGCCGAGCCGGATGAAGCAGCGGTCGACCCCCAGCGCCGTACCAGTCTCCTCGACGGCGACACGGAGCAGCTCGTCGACGTCGAGCTCCGAGTGCACCCGGGCCGAAAGCCTCGCGACGAAACGCTCGCGGTCGAGCGCGTCGCGCAGCGCCGCCGTCGACCGAATGCGGTCGAGCGCAAGCGCCGCCTCCCCGGCCACCGTCCGCAGCAGAGCCAGCTCCTCGCCCGAGAAGGCGCGCAGCCTTGAAGTCGTCCCGACGACGAGCACACCGATCACGCGCTCGTCCGCGAGCAGCGGGACGAAGGCGGCGCTCCGCGCGCCCGTCGCCTGGGTGAGCCTGGCGCTGACAATCGTCGACGCGCGCACGTCGTCGACGGCGAACGGCGCCGCCTCGAACACCGCCGTCGAGACCCCGGAGGGCTCGGCGTCGAGGTCGACCGTGATCGAACGGAACCACTCGAGCTCTTTCCCCTGGTCTCGGCCGAGCAGGCCGGACGCCAGGTGCCGCTCGTTGTCGACGACATAGAGCAGGGAGAGCTCGACGCCGACGAGCGGCTCGACCCGGACGAGCAGTTCGCGCGCGATCGTCGCCGCGTCGTCCGAGCCCCCGAAGGCGGTCGCGATCGCGGCCATCGACTCCAGGTCGGGGCCGCTCGCAGCCGCCTCGGCGCGACGCCGGCGCAGCGCGAGCAGCCCGACGATGGCCAAAGCGACCCCGATGACGACCGCCGCAATATCGAGCCCGATGCGAAGCATCCCGCTTTGCTCCCGGGTTGGTGTGACTGGGCGTAACGGATTGTAGGGAGCGCCGGTGCCGCTTCCAAAGATGGGCCGTTCGGCCTATTGGAATGCCGGAGGGGACTCGCTAGCCTCAATCGCACTGGGCGATGCGAACCGCGGTGCGTTCCTGGCCTTGCAGTCCGCGGTGAGCACTAGGAGGAGGCTCGTCGCCACCGACCCCCCCGAGCGACGAGCCTCTTCCTGTTTCTCAAGGGTTCATCAGGCGGCCACCAAGGGGCGCTGCTACCTTGGCTCCGGTTTGGTTTCGCGAGTTCTACTCGCATCGCCTCGGGGATATTGCGCTGGGGTAGAGCGCGCCGTGGAGACGGTGGAGCGTGCCCTTTCCCTCTACGGAGCGCCCGTCTACGTGCGCAAGCAGATCGTCCACAACGCCCACGTCGTCCGTGAGCTGGAGGCGCTCGGGGCGGTCTTCGTCGAGTCCGAGACCGACGCGCCGCCGGGGGCCACGCTCGTGCTGTCGGCTCACGGCGTCGCGCCGAAGGTCTACGAGCGGGCGGCCGAGCGACGGCTGCAGACGATCGACGCGACCTGCCCCCTCGTCACGAAAGTGCACGTCCAGGCTCGCCGCTACGCCGCCGACGGTCATCGCATCGTCCTGATCGGCCACGCCGGTCACGAGGAGGTCGTCGGAACGATGGGCGAGGCCCCGGAGGCCACCGTGCTCGTCGAAAGCGTCGAGGATGCGGAGGCACTCGAGCTGCCCGAGGGGACGCCGGTCGCCTACATCACCCAGACGACCCTCTCCGTCGACGAGACGGCCGAGGTCATCGACGTGCTGAAACGCCGCTTCCCGCACATCCGCGGGCCGCAGCGCGAGGACATCTGCTACGCGACGTCCAACCGGCAGTGGGCCGTGAAGGAGCTGCTCGACAAGGTCGAGCTGCTGCTCGTCATCGGGTCTCGCAACTCCTCGAACTCGAACCGCCTCGTCGACGTTGCGCACGCTGCCGGCGTCTCGTCGCATCTGATCGACGACGAGACGGAGATCGACGAGCGCTGGCTCGAGGACGTCGACACGGTCGGAGTGACCTCCGGCGCGTCGGCCCCGGAGCGCCTGGTCGAGCGGGTTTGCGACTGGTTCCGCGCGCGCGGCGTGCGCGACATCCGCCCGTTTGCGAGTGTGTACGAGGATGTCGTCTTCCGCCTCCCGGTCGAGCTCCGCCGCGCCGCGACGCCCG
The DNA here is from genome assembly GCA_035258645.1 of Gaiellaceae bacterium. Taxonomy (GTDB): domain Bacteria; phylum Actinomycetota; class Thermoleophilia; order Gaiellales; family Gaiellaceae; genus 13-2-20CM-68-14. The sequence goes on along the minus strand of DATFXA010000304.1, from coordinate 4,702 downwards.
CCGTCTGAGCCCGAACGGATCGCGCGACTTCCAGAGCAGTACTTCACCGCGCTGCTCGCGCGCGTCGCCGCCGCCGCCGCGGCTGCCGAGGTCGGCGAGCCGCTCGTCGACCTCGGGCGCGGCAATCCGGAGATCGGGCCGCCGGCACATGTGATCGAGGCGCTCGCCGAATCGGCAGCGCGCCCTGACGTCCACGGCTATGCGCCCTTCGCGGGGCTGCCGGCGTTGAAGGAGGCGATTGCAGCCCGCTACGCGGACGTCTACGGGGTCGAGCTCGACCCGCGGCGCGAGGTGGCGGTCCTTCCCGGTACCAAGACGGGCCTGATGGAGTTCGCTCTCTGCGCCGTCGAGCACGGCGGGACGATCGTCCTGCCGGACCCCGGCTACCCCGACTACTTCTCCGCCGTCGCGCTGGCCGGAGCCGAGGTCGCGTCGTTCTCGGGGTGGGAGGTCTCGGGAGACGCGATGTACCTCAACTTCCCGACGAATCCGACCGCGACCGCCGCGCCGGACGGCGTCTTCGACGAGGCCGTCGAGTGGGCGCGACGCAACGACGCGTGGGTGATGCACGACTTCGCCTACGGCGACCTGGTGTTCGACAGCCGCCGACCGCAGAGCTTCCTCGCCGCCGAGGGGGCTCGCGAAGTCGGCATCGAGCTCTTCAGCATGTCCAAGAGCTACGGGATGGCCGGCTGGAGGCTTGGCTTCGCGCTCGGGAACGCTGAGCTCGTCCGCCGCATCGAAACGCTGCAGGACCACGCCTTCGCGGGCATCTTTCGGCCCGTGCAGGAAGCGGGCATCGCCGCGCTGACGGGGCCGCAGGGCTCGGTCGAGGAGCGCCGCGCAACCTACGAGCGCCGCCGCGACCGGGCGCTCGACGTGCTGCGCTGCCTCGAGGCACGCTCGGAGGGGACGTTTTTCGTGTGGTTCCGGCTGCCGGAGGGCGTCACGGTCGAGCGCATCCTCGGAGAGCAGCGGGTGGCGCTCGCGCCGGGCGAAGGCTTCGGCCCGCGCGGGACGGGCTGGGCTCGGCTGTCGCTCGCCGTCAGCGACGAGGCGCTCGAGCTCGGACTGGCGCGGCTCAGACCTTCGCTATCTCGGGCTCGCTGACGCCGTCCGTCGCGACTTCCGTTGCCAGCACCTCTTCCTTGATCCAGTCTGCGTGCTCGAGCAGGTCGGCGTCGGCCGCCGGCAGCTTCAGCCGGATGCGGTCGGTCAGCTCGAGACCGGCGTCCTTGCGCATCGTGTTCACGCGGTGGATCAGCTCGTAGACGCGGCCCTCACGGCGCAGCTCGTCGTCGAGCCCCGTCGTCACCGCAACCGTGACCGAGTCGTCGGCGGCCAGGGCCCAGCCTTCGCGCGCGCGACGCTCGACGAGCACCTCGTCGGCACCGAGCTCGTGGCCGTTCACCCGCACGCCGCCCCCTTCCAGGTGTTCGAACTTGCCCGCGTCCAGCGCCGACCGCACGGCGCGGAGCTCCTTGCCGAGCTTCGGCCCGAGCAGCGGAAGGTTCGGCTTGACGCGTACCTCCATCGCCTCGACGGGAGCGAACTCGACCTCCTTGACGCGGAGCTCTTCGGCGATCTCGTCTGCGTGGCGCCCCGCCAACTCGGCGCCCTGGACGACCAGGCGGCGCAGCGGCTGCCGCAGCTTGACGCCGGCGTCGCCGCGTGCCTGCCGGCCGAGCTCGACGACTCGGCGCACCTCGGCGACCTCGCGCAGGAGCTCCTCGTCGAGCTCGCGCACCTCGGGCCAGGGCTCGAGGAACACCGACTCGGGCGCAGCTTCGGCACGCAAGCGCCGCCACAGGAAGTCCGCGAGGAAGGGCATCACCGGCCCGATCACCTGCACGGAGTGGAGCAGCGCGTACCAGAGCGTCCACAGCGCGACGCGGTCGCCGTTCCAGAAGCGCCGCCGCGAACGCCGGATATACCAGTTGGAGAGGTCGTCGACGAAGGAGTCGAACGCGCGCATCACTCCCGGGCTCCAGTACTGCTCGTACTGGTGCGTCGTCTCGGCGACGAGCTGCTCGGTGCGCTCGAGCAGCCAGCGGTCGAGGGGCTGTAGCTCGCCCGGCGGCTGCTCCCCCGGACGGAAACCGTCGACGTTCGCGTAGTCGACGAAGAACTTGACCGAGTTCCAGTAGGTGAGCAGCCGGCGCCGGATCTCTCCCGCCGGCCCGTAACCGAACTTCATGTTCTGGCTCGGAACGTGCTCGCAGAACATGAAGCGGATCACGTCGGCGCCGATGTTCTCGAGCGCCTCGGCCGCGTCGATTGCGTTGCCCCACGAGCGGTGCATCTCGCGGCCGTGCTCGTCGAGCAGCTTCTCGTAGGTGAGCACGGCCTTGTACGGCGACTTCCCCGTGAGCGTCACCGACATGAAGCACTGCGAGTAGAACCACAGGCGAATCTGCTCGCGCATTTCCGAGACCCAGTCCGCCGGATACCACTTCTCCCAGTACGCGTGGTCGGGCAGGTCGGCGCCCGTCAGTCCAGCGGCCGCGCCGGTCGCGTAGCCGTGCTCCCTCCACTCCGGGTTCTGCCAGCCGAGCGTCGAGAACGGGACGATGCCGGCGTCGAGCCACGCGTCGCCGACCTCCGTCACGCGCCGAACCTCCTCGCCGCAGTCGCAGCGGATCGGCACCTCGTCGATCCAGGGCCGGTGCAGCTCGTCCAGCTGATCGAGCCCGCCGGTCGCGCGCTCGCGCAACTCGTCGAGCGAGCCGATCACCGTCAGCGTTCCACACGACTGGCACGGATAGAACGGCAGCGGCAGGCCGAAGTAGCGGCGGCGCGAGATGTTCCAGTCGCCCATGTTGCGCAACCAGTCGTCCATGCGCTTCGAGTAGAAGTCGGGCGTCCATTCGACCGTTGCGTTGGCGTCGAGCATCGGTTGGCGGATCTGGTCGGCACTGATCATCCAGTCGTCGGCGATGCGGAAGACGAGCGGCGTCGAGCAGCGCCAACAGATCGGATAGCTGTGGACGATCGAGCCCGACTCGACGAGCAGGCCGCGCCGCTCGAGCTCGATCTTGACCGGCCCCTCGACGTCCTCGGTCGAGCGGCCCTCGAACTCGCCGTAGTCCTCGTAGAAGCGCCCGCTCTCGTCGATCGGCGTCAGCACGGCCAGGTCGTGCACCCGCGACAGCTCGAAGTCTTCGGCCCCGGCGCCCGGCGCGATGTGAACGCTCCCGGTGCCTGTGCCGAGCGCAACGTCCTCCCACGGGATCACCCGGTGGACGACACCCTGTTGCGCCGGCAGCCGGTCGAACGGCCCCTCGTACTCGAGCCCGACGAGTTCGGCGCCGCGCACGCGCTGCGTGAACGTCGCGTCGGGCTTGAGGTCGACGGCCCACCACTCGCCCTCCTCGGTCAGCCCGTACTCGGCATCGGGATTCACGGCGGCGGCGACGTTCGCGGGCAGCGTCCACGGGGTGGTCGTCCAGATGACGAGCGACTCGCCTTCCCGTCCCTTCAGCGGGAAGCGAACGTAGAGCGATGGGTGCGTCAGCTCGGCGTAGGAGTTGATCAGCTCGTGCTGCGACAGCGACGTCCCGCAGCGCGGGCACCACTCGACGGAGCGGTGGCCGAGGTAGAGCCAGCCGCGCTCGTGGCACTCCTTCAGGAAGCGCCAGATGTACTCGATGTTGGTGTCGGAGAACGTGTAGTAGTCGTTGTCCCAGTCCATCCACATGCCGAGGCGGCGGCACTGGTCGGTGATGATCTCGGCGTATTTCGCCACCCGCTCCTTGCAGCGCTCGGCGAACTCGGCGATCCCGTACTCCTCGATCTCGCGCTTCGAGTTGAGTCCGAGCTCGCGCTCGACGCCGACCTCCACCCAGAGCCCTTGGCAGTCGAAGCCGTTCTGGTACCGCAGGTCGTGCCCTCGGAGCGCCTTGTAGCGCTGGAAGACGTCCTTGAGCGTCCGGCCCCAGCAGTGGTGTGCGCCCATCGGGTTGTTCGCCGTGATCGGCCCGTCCATGAAGCTGAACTTCGGGCCGCCGCGGTTTCGCCCGCGGAGCTGCTCGAAGATTCCGCGCTCCTCCCACCAGGCGAGGATCTCCCCCTCCAGGGCCAGGTGGTCTGGGTACTGTGGCAGCGTCTCGAACATCGCTTCGATTCTAGGGCCGGACTAAACGAAGGTTCCGATGCGTTGTAACGGGGGAACGGCCGGTAGGTCAGTTAAGAAAGGACCCGATGTCTACTGCTGTAACGGAACAGAGCTTCGAGCAGGAAGTGCTCCAGAGCGATACGCCGGTGATCGTCGACTTCTGGGCGGAGTGGTGTGGCCCCTGCCACGCCGTCTCGCCCGTGCTCGACAAGATCGTCGACGAGAGCAACGGCGACCTGAAACTCGTCAAGGTGAACATCGACGAGGAGCAGGAGCTCGCGATGCGCTTCGGCGTTCAGTCGATCCCGATGATGATCCTCTTCAAGGAGGGTCAGCCGGCGGCCGCCGCTGTGGGCGCCCAGCCCAAGTCCGCGCTCGAAAAGGCGCTCGGGCTCGCAAGCTGATTTCAGGGGTCTGACCCTCATGGGTCGGACCCCGGCTCTTACCCGCGCCGCTAGGCGCGCTCCGCCACCTCCTTCTCTCGATGCGGCAGCGGAGAGGCGGCCCGCGGGGCCGGCTCGTTCACGAGGTCGAGCACGCGTATCCCGTACACATAGACGACGGCGCCCCCAAGCCAGCCGCCGAGGG
>DATFXA010000303.1:0-2603 GCA_035258645.1 Gaiellaceae bacterium | reverse complement strand
GCGGCCCGGACGACGTTCACCGAACCCTGGACGTTGACCTCGTAGAGCGGTGAGGGATCGCGGAGGCAGAAGGCGTTCGCTCCGGCGGCGTGGTAGACGAGGCTGCAGCCCCGCATCGCGGAGAGGAGCGCCCCGGGATCGAGCACGTCGCCGCGTGCCGTCTCGGCGCCGAGCGCGGCGAGCGCTTCCGTCGATGGCTCCGACCGGGCCAGCGCCCGAACGCGGTCCCCCTCGCCGAGCAGCCGCTCGACGATCGCCAGGCCGATGAACCCGGTGCCGCCGGTGACGAGCACGGGCCCGGTTGCGCTAATGCGGGCTCTCCGAGAGGGCCGAAGAGAAGCGGGCGATGTACTCCACGGCCGAGATGACCGTGATCGCAGCGGCTGCCAGCAGCGCCCATTCGTCCAGCCGCAGCGGGCCGATGTCGCCTCCCCACTGGACGATCGCCAGGAAGATGGCGATGAACTGGACGTTCGTCTTCAGCTTGCCCCAGATCGAGGGCGGGAAGACGATGCCGTCGGCGGCCACGACGCCGCGCAGGCCGAGGATCAGCAACTCGCGGCCGATGATGATCGCCGCGATCCACGGTGAGGCCCTGTTGACATCGACAAGCGCGATCAGCGCTCCGGAGACGAGCAGCTTGTCGGCAGTCGTGTCGAGAAACGAGCCGAGCTTCGTCGTCACGGCCCACCGCCGAGCGAGATAGCCGTCGGCGAAGTCGGTCGAGGCAGCGACGGCGAACACGATCGCGGCGGCGGTGTAAGCGGAGTCGTGGTCCGGCCCGGCCAGGATCAGGGCCATCACCGCGGGAACCGCGAGGATGCGCGTGTAGGTGAGCGCGGGAAGGAGGGTTCGCGGCGCCGCGGCCCGGGCGATCACGAGGCGACCGCGGTTTCTCCGGCGACAAGCCGCCGCACCTCGGCCGCAGAGGAAAGGTTCAGGGCTTGCTCGGAAAGGTCGCGCGCGGACTCGGTATCGATCTCTCGCACGGTCTGTTTGACGACCGGGATCGCCGGAGCGTTGGCACTCAACTCGGTGATCCCGAGCCCTACGAGCAGGGGCACGGCCACCGGGTCCGAAGCAAGCTCGCCGCAGACGCCCGCCCACTTGCCGTGCGCGGTCGCCGCCTCGGCCACCTCGCGGATCAGGTGAAGGACCGAGGGGTGCAGGCCATCGGCCAGTGCGGCGACCGCCGCGTTCCCGCGCTCGGCCGCCAGCGTGTACTGAGTCAGGTCGTTGGTGCCGAGGGAGAAAAAGTCGACCTCCGGCGCAAACTGCTCTGCGGCGAGCGCCGCCGCGGGGACCTCGATCATCACGCCGACGTCGAGCTCGGGGCCGGGACCGAGCTCTTCAAGCACAGCCTTCGCCTGGCGGAACTCATCGAGTGTCGCCACCATCGGGAACATCACGTTCAGCGGGTACTCGGCCGCGACCCGGAGGACGGCCCGCAGCTGGGTCTCCAGCAGCTCGGGCTGCTCGAGCGCCAGCCTGATCCCCCTGACGCCGAGGAAGGGGTTCGCCTCCGGCCGCTGCGGCAGGTACGGGAGCGGCTTGTCTGCCCCGACGTCAAGCGTGCGCAGGATCAGCGGGCGTCCCTGCAGGCCCGAGGCGATCGCCTTGTAGGCGGCGACCTGCTCGTCCTCGCTCGGCATCGACTCGCGCTCGAGAAACAGGAACTCCGTGCGCAGAAGGCCGACGCCCTCGGCGCCGTTCTCGATCGCAGCCGGGACATCGTCCGGAGAGCCGATGTTCGCGAACACGTCGACCCGTCGTCCGTCGCGGGTCATCGCCGGCTCGGCCGCGGCGGCTCGGGCGGCCTCGGCCGCTTGCTCGCGGGCCGCCGCGCGGTTCTTCGACTCCGCAACGAGCTCTTCGCTCGGCTCGACCTCGACCGTCCCGGCGTCGCCGTCGAGCAGCAGCTCGGCGCCCTCCCGCACATCCAGCAGCGCCTCGCCGAGTCCAACCGCCGCCGGGATCCCCAGCGAGCGGGCGAGGATTGCGCTGTGCGAGGTCGGGCTGCCGGCGGCCGTGGCGATTCCGAGCGCCAGCTCGCGGTCGAGGGAGGCGGTATCGGCGGGTGTCAGGTCGGTCGCGACCACGATCCCGGCGGCGCTCAGCGTTGCGTCCGCGGCCCCGCCCGTCAGTGCTGCCACGACCTGCCGGGCGACGCCGGACAGATCCTCTGCGCGCGCCTGCATGTACTCGTCGTCGAGGCTGCGGTACCCGTCCGCGACAGCGTCGGCCGCCGAATGCCAGGCCTCGGCGGCGTTCTTGCCTTGCTCGAAGATCGCGTCGTGGGCGGGCCCGAGCAGCGTCTCGTCCTCGAGGAAGAGCAGATGCGCGTCGAAGATCGCTGCGCTGTAGTCGCCGGCCCGGGCGGCGACCGAGTCCCGCGTTGCGCGGATCTCGGTGCCAACCTGCTCGAGGGCCCGGGCTAGCTCCGCCCACTCGGCCTCGGGATCGCCGGAAGAGCCGGACGGAATCTCCGGCTCCGGCGCGCGGAAGTGGCGTGCGGGGCCGACGACGATCCCGGGTGCGCCGGGCAGGCCCGCGAGCGCATCCCCCACATCCGAAGGAGCCGCGGGCGCGGTCGAGGGTGGTGC
>DATFXA010000302.1:0-4362 GCA_035258645.1 Gaiellaceae bacterium | reverse complement strand
CACGCCTCGATCATCGCGTTACGGGTCAAGCGCCGTGGTCGGGAGACACGCTTTGAGGCCCGCCCGAACCTGAAGATCGGCGATGTCGACTGGCCGCTGTTCGCGATCTTCGGCGGGCTCGGGACGGCCGCCGCCTGGCTGGTCGTGGTCGTCCAGAAGAACGACGCGCGCTGGGTCGGCCTCGGCTGGCTCGTGATCGGGCTGATCTTCTACACGGTCTACCGGCGCTACGTGGTGCACGCGCCGCTGCGCGAAACGGTGCGAGCGCCGACGTTGATCGGCCCGGCGATCGCGCTCGAGTACCGCAGCATCCTCGTGCCGGTGAAGCCGGGGCGAGAGTCGGAGGAGGCGATCGACTTCGCCTGCCGGCTCGCCGCCGAGCGCCGTGCGTCGATCGCGGCGGTCTGCGTGGTCGTGGTGCCGATGGAGCTGCCGCTAGATGCCGAGCTGCCGGAGGCGGAGGCCGCCGCGGACGAGGCGCTCGACTCGGCCGTCGCGATCGGCGAGCTCTACGGTGTCGACGTGGTCGGGCGGCTGCTGCGTGCCCGAAGCCCCGGCCGCGCGATCGTCCGCGAGGCGGAGCGGCGCCAGACGGAGATCATCGTACTCGGCACTCCTCGCAGCGAACGGCCGCAGCAAGCGATCTTCAGCCAGACCGTCGACTACATCCTCAAGAACGCGCCGTCTCGCGTGATGGTCGTCGCCGGTAAGAAGGCCGTTGCTGCTGCATGAGGCGTCGCTTGCGATGCCGGTATGGAGGCCGTAGCGGCTTTGCCGCTGCGGCGGTCCAAACTCGACACGTGGACTCACCAGCGCTACGCAACCCACGGCGGGTTGGATGAGGTTCTATCGGGGAGCGACAGCACTCTTCGGAGTGACGTTCATCGGCATCGGGATTGCGCTGCTGATCGTCACGGCTGCGCGGGGTGGGAGCGCGATCGGCTACGTCCTCGGCGTGCTGTTCGCCGCGCTCGGGGCAGGCCGGTTGTACCTGCTTCGCTCCCGAGCACGGTAGGAAATGACCCCGCAGCGTCTGCCCCGGTAACCGCTTTTGGACAGTCTCGTTCAGGGACAGCCCCTGCTCGTGGAGCGTCCCGTCGGGGTTGTCAGCGGGCATAAGCTGATCTCATGGCCCGCAAGCTCCCCCGATTGCAGCGCGTTCTCGACGCGCCGGCCCTCTTTTCGATCGCCTACGGCGAGATCGCCTCGTCGATCTACTTCGCGCTTGGGATCATCGCCTTCCACGCGCTCGGGTTCACGCCGGCCGTACTGCTACTCACGGGCGCCCTGTTCCTCGTAGTCTCGCTCTCCTACGCGGAAGGCACCGCCGCTATCCGCGAGACCGGCGGCGCAGCGACCTTCGTCCGGATCGCCTTCAACGACTTCTGGGGTTTCGTCACCGGCTGGGCGCTCTTCCTGGACTACCTGATCGTGATCGCGCTCTCGGCCCTCTACGTTCCTCACTACGCCGCCGCTGCGCTCTTTACCACCATCAGCAAGCCGTGGGACATGATCGCCGGCTGCGCCGTGATCGCGGCGATCGCGGTCTTCCGCCTGCTGCGAAACAAGCGCATTTTCCGGTTCGCGCTCGTCATCGCGCTCCTCGACCTCGCGACCCAGTTGCTGCTCGTCATTCTGGGCCTCGCATTGCTCTTCTCGCCGCACGCCCTTAGCCAAGGGACGTCGCTAGGCACCAATCCCAGTTGGCATTCGATCGCGTTCGCGCTGCCGCTCGCGATGCTCGCCTACACCGGGCTCGAGACCGTCGCGAACCTGTCCGAGGAGGCCCGTCGCCCGGGCCGCGACCTGCCCAGGAGCCTCTTCAGTGCGATCGGCCTCGTCGTTGTCCTCTATGCCGCGATCGCCGTCGTCGGACTATCGGCGTTCCCGGCGGCGAACGGCACCCAGCTGGGCAGCACCTGGGCCAGGGCGCCACTCATGGGCATCGTTGCCAGCCTTCGCGAGCACCTGCCCGACGTACTGGGCGTGCCGCTACAGGTCTTCGTCGGCACGATGGGGGCGTTGATCCTGGCGACGGCGGCGGCGACGTCGATGGCCGGGTTCGGCCGTCTTGCCTACTCTCTCGGCGAGCACAGTCAGCTGCCGCGCGTCTTCGGGCGCCTCAGCCGCCGTTCGGTGATCGCCCCTCAGTCGATCATCGCCGCCGCGGTGATCTCGATCGCGCTGCTGGTATCGACCTCGGTTGTGTTCAACCATCCGGTCTTCTTCCTCGCCAGTCTCTACAGCTTCGGTGTGCTCCTCGCCTTCACTGCGGCACAGCTCGCGGTGATCAAGCTGCGCTTCAGCCATCCCGAGAAGCGGCGCCCCTATCGGGTCCCGCTGAACTGGGGCCGGGTGCCCGTGCCGGCCGTCGTCGGAGCCGTCCTGACCTCCTTCGTCTGGATCCTGGCGGTCGCGACCCACGCGGGCGCCCGTTACGGAGGCCCTGCCTGGCTTGCGGTCGGCCTGGTGATCTACGTCGCGATTCGTCGGTCGCGGGGCGAGAAACTAACCCAGCGAGTCGTCTCCCCCGACGAGCACGTCGACCTGACCGAGGCGCAGTACACGAGCATCCTCGTCCCCCTGAAGCTCGGTCCGATCGGAGAGGAGATGGTCGCTACGGCCGTCAAGCTCGCGCAAGAGTCCGGCGCCTCGGTTTGGGCGCTCCACGTCATCCGCGTGCCGATGGAGCGGCCGATCGATGACGAGATTCCCGACGAGGAAGAGAATGCGGCCGCGGCCTTGTCGGAAGCGCAGATGCTGGGCGCCGACCACCGCGTCGAGGTGAAGGGGAAGACCGTGCGCGCCCGTTCGATCGGCGAGGCGATCGTCACCCAGGCCAAGGAGCTCGGTGTCGACCTGATCGTGGTCGGCTCGGCGCCGAAGTGGCGGCGCCAGTCGCGTTTCTTCTCGCCGACGGTCGAGTACGTGCTGAAGAAAGCTCCCTGCGAGGTGCTCGTCGTCGCCTTCCCGCAAGGGGTTCTTGACGAGGAGGAAGAAGAGCCTGCATATGCCACGACGTGAGCTATGGTGAGCGGGTGAAGGCACTTGTGATCGGCTGCGGCCGAGTGGGGTCGAAAGTGGCGCTGGAGCTGGCAGCGGAGGGCTGGGAGGTAACCGCCGTCGACGAGAAGGAGGAGGCGCTCACTCGCCTCGGCGAGAACTGGCGTGGGGGTTTCGTGCTCGGCCACGGGATGGACGTGGACGTCCTTCGCGAGGCGGGGATCGAGGACGCCGACGCCGTTGTCGTCTCCACGAACGGCGACAACACGAACCTCGTCGTCGCGCAGGTGGCGATGAAGCGGTTCGACAACCAGTGCGTCGTCGTGCGCATCCTCGACCCCGCGCGAGCCGACTTCTACGCCACCCTCGGCCTGCGAACGATCAGCCCGACGAAGACGGCGATCAGCGAGCTGCTGGACGCCGCACGCGCCTGCGAGATCCCGACGCCGGAGCCGGTCTCCACCTAGGAGGGCTTGGCGAAATGGAGTCTGTGTCCCCAGACCGCGCTGCTCGCCCCGTGGCAGCGTCCTCAGTCGCGCCAATAGCTATGGCTATTGACGCTCCCTGCGTCCTCCCCACAGAACGAGCATCGCGCCCTGGGGACGAGCGCCATTCCGCCAAACCCTCCTGACACGTGTACGTCCTTATCGCAGGCGGCGGCAAGATCGGGGCGAACCTCGCCCGGAGCCTGCTGCGCGACGGTCACGGCCATGAAGTGACGCTGATCGAACAGCGGCGAGACCGCTACGAACGGCTCGAGCACGAGTTCGAGCATCAGGTGCAACTGGGCGACGCCACCGAGATCCATGTGCTCGACCGGGCTGGGATCGCGCGTCCGCCCGAAGTTGTGGTCGCCGTCACCGGCGACGATGAAGACAACCTGATCATCTGCCAGCTCGCGCGCGAGAAGTACGGCGTCAGCAAGGTCGTCGCCCGCGTGAACGACCCTCGCAACCAGGCGCACTTCGACCTGCTGGGTATCTCGGCGACCGTCTCGGCGACGGCGAGCATCATGGCGCTGATCGAGCACGAGGTCCCCGAGCACGACCTGATCCACCTGCTCGAACTGCGGAAGGAGAACCTCGAGATCGTCGAGGTCCAGATCGACAAGAACGCGCCCGCAGCCGGGAAGCGGGTCGAGAAGCTGCAGCTTCCGGACGGATCGCGCCTGATCTCGATCACGCGTAACGGCAGGTCGGAGATCGCGATCGGCTCGACCGAGCTGCAGCCGGGCGACCAGGTGCTCGCGATCCTTCAGCCCGGCAAGGAAGACGAGCTCCGCCGGGTGCTTCTGAAGAACTAGCCGGCGCGCCGTCGGTGACCCACCTCGGGGTCACTACCATCGATCGCTGTGAGCCT
>DATFXA010000301.1:0-7019 GCA_035258645.1 Gaiellaceae bacterium | reverse complement strand
TTGTAGAAGCGCTCATCGGCCGCGGCCATCGCGTCGGGGGTCGGGAAGGCGTGCCGACCGCCGGGGGCCTCACTGCCCAGGTTGGTCACGAGGGCTGTCACCATCCGCCGGGTCGCCGACCACGCCGTGTTTGTCGTGGAGATCGTCTTGATCACGTCCTCGAAAACTGTGGGAGCTCGGAGCATCCGCCCGGCTCCGCTCGCCGACCAGGAAAGATCGGCATCCTCGGCAACGAGGGCGTAGAAATCCGACAGATCTTCGTCGAGCGCGAGCACGTGCCGGACGCGGGCGACGAGCTCCTCGGCGGCTCCGGCCGAAGGCGCGCGGCCGAGGACGGTGACGCGCGCGTAGCCGCGCCGGCCGGAACGGATCTCGACCGTGCGCGCCTTGCCGTTCAGCGTCATCGTCAGCTCGAGTGACGGAACCTCCTCGTCGAGCCGCATCGGCGGCAGCTCGACGAAACCGTGCGACAGCAGCGTGCGCTGCAGGTCGACGGACTCGCCGCCTGCTCCGACGAGCTTGAGCTCGCGCGACCATTGTTTCGCCATTCCCTTGGTCGAACGTGCCACGTCGCGGGAGATTCCCGCAGGCCTTGTTCTCGGGAATCTGTTATTGGGGCTGCCTGACCCGCGCGGTCAGGTTCTGTACCAGGTTGTACACCTCGCGCTTTTCGCCGATCAAGCGGCCGATCTTCGACGACGCGTACATGATCGTCGTGTGGTCACGACCCCCGAACTCCATTCCGATCTTCGCGAGCGAGCTGTCCGTGAGCTCGCGACAGAGGTACATGGCGATCTGCCGTGGGTAAGCAACCGACTCCCGACGCCCAGGACCGGCCAAGTCTTCAGGAGAGACGCTGAACCACCCGCTGACCGCTTCTTTGATTCGCTGGATCGAGACCTCGCCAGCCGACTCGTACTGGGGCGTCGCGTCCTGGAGAACGGTCCGAGCCAGCTCGACAGTCATTGGTTGGCGTGTAAGGGATGCGAGAGCCGATACGCGGATGATTGCTCCCTCGAGCGCACGGATGTTGCCCGAGAGCCGTTCGGCGATGAGCGTCAAAACCTCCGGGTCTTGAACGTCCAGCCGGTCGGTCTCCACCTTCCTTTGGAGAATCGCGATCCGGGTCTCCAAGTCGGGGGGCTGAATGTCCGTTATCAGGCCCCACTCGAAGCGCGATCGCAGCCGTTCTTCGAGCGTCGCGAGATCGCGCGGAGGCCGATCCGACGACATAACGATCTGGTGCCCTGTCTCGTAGAGGCTGTTGAAGGTGTGGAAGAACTCGACCTGAATCTGTTCCTTCCCCTCGAAGAACTGAACGTCGTCGACAAGAAGAACGTCGTACGTCCGGTAGCGTTGTTTGAAACCATCGATTCGCTTGTCGCGCAGTGAATTGATGAAGTCATTCAAGAACGTCTCGCTCGTGAGGTACCGCACCGACAAACGAGCGGAGTTATCGCGGACGTAGCGCGCGATTGACTGGAGCAGGTGCGTCTTCCCGAGGCCGGTCCCTCCGTAGATGAAGAGGGGGTTGTAGGCGTGCGCGGGAGCTTCGGCGACGGCGAGTGCGGCCGCGTAGGCAAAACGGTTCGAAGAGCCCGTCACGAAGGAGTCGAACGTGTACCTGTCCTCGACGCCGGCGCTGACCACCCGGTGCAACTCAGATTGCCCGACCTCCGGTCGTGGTTCCTCGAGATTCTCGACGGTGACCCGGACGCGGCGGTCGTCGCCGACGACATCCTTGATGAGATCGAGGAAGTGGTTTTCGATCCACGACCTGACGAAGTTGTTCCGAACAGTTACGACGAGGGCGTCCTCGTCAAGCGTCGCCTCAGCCTGGGCGAAGAAGGTATTGAACGTCGTCTCGCTGAGGCTGTCTCTGAGGTGGGCGCAAACCTCGGCCCACGCAGCGTCTGCACTCCGACGCTCGACAGCCTCGGCCTGCTCGTCCATTACGGGCACGACGACGAGGGATGATATTCATCTCCCGACCCGGCCTCAATCCGGCCCCGATCAGACGGGCTCGCTAGTTGCAGAAAAGTTGCCCGCCCAGGAGCCGTTCGCCTGATTGTCCACGCAGTCGTGCACAGGAACGCGACGGCCACGTGCAAATTCTTGGCGGTTTTCGGGCGCCTTCGTCTTTTATCCACAGAATCTGTCGGCGCCGGCTGCCGGTCTTCTAGTGGGACGTTGCCGCCGGCCACCGGCCTCATCCCCAGCGAGCTAAGATCGGTCCGTCTCTCGGTCGGGCGAGAGCAGTTCATCGTGTAAAGGTGTACGCCTTCGGAAAAGGCAGGGGAGCGTCAAGGAGATCGCTAGGGACGGAGCAGATAACAATCCGGCGCTACGTCCTGGCCGGCGGCGGTGACCAAAACAGAAGATGGCTCGAGCAGAGGAACGCGGCACCGTATCCGACCCGCGCAGCCCAGCGTTCGACGTGGTCGCGATCGCTGCCTCTGCGGGCGGTCTGTCCGCGCTGGGCGAGGTGCTGTCGGCGCTGCCGGCGGATTTTCCGGCAGCGATCGTCATCGTGCAGCACCTCGACCCGAGGCACCGCAGCTTGATGGCCGAGATCCTCAGTCGCCGCACCTCATTGCAGGTCAAGCAGGCGGAGGATGGCGATTCGTTGCTGCCGGGAACTGTCTACATCGCTCCGCCGGACAATCACTTGCTGGTCAATCGGAACGGCACCATCTCGCTCTCGCATTCCGAACTGGTGCACTTCCTCCGCCCGTCGGCCGATCTCATGTTCGATTCGGTAGCGGCGAGCTACAAGGATCGCGCGATCGCTGTTGTCCTCACAGGTTCGGGCAAAGACGGATCTCTTGGAGTGGAGGCCGTCAAGGACATGGGGGGCACCGTCGTGGTCCAGGATGAGACGAGTGCCGAATTCCCCGCCATGCCGAGCGCTGCCATCGAGACCGGCAAGGTCGACTTCGTCCTCCCGCTGAGCGAGATCTCCTCCGCCCTCGTAGCCCTGGTCGTGCCGGCGGAGGCGTGATGGGCAACGTTCTCCCCGAGCAGCAATTCGAGACCCTTCTGGAGTATCTCAGGGACAGCCGAGGGTTCGACTTCACGGGCTACAAGCGCACGAGTCTGGCACGCCGGGTGAACAGGCGAATGCAGGAAATGCAGATCGAGAGTCCGGTCGACTATGTGGACTATCTAGAAGTGCATCCCGAAGAGTTCATCCACCTGTTCAACACAATCCTCATCAACGTCACGGACTTCTTCCGTGATCCACCTGATTGGGAGTACCTCCGCGACGAGATTCTTCCGCGTATGTTCCATGGAAAGAAGCCGAACGACACCGTGCGGGTCTGGTCTGCTGGATGCGCGTCGGGACAGGAGGCCTACACGCTCGCAATGCTGCTGGCCGAAGCGCACCGCAGCGACCTGGTCAGCGGGCGGATAAAGATCTACGCGACGGATGTGGACGAGGAAGCCCTCACACAGGCTCGACATGGTGACTACGGAGCCGAGGAGATGAAGTCTGTTTCCGAAGACCTGCGCGAGAGGTATTTCGAACGCACCGACGAGCGGTATGTCTTTCGAAGGGACCTTCGCCGTGCAGTCATCTTCGGTCGCCATGATCTGGTTCAAGACGCGCCGATCTCGCACATCGACTTGCTGGTTTGCCGCAACACCATGATCTATTTCAACCGAGAGACTCAGCAACGAATTCTCAATCATTTTCGCTTTGCGCTTAACGATGGAGGTTTCCTGTTCCTCGGGAAGTCGGAATTGTTGCTGAGTCGCGGGGACGCCTTTACTCCCGCCGATCAGGGCCGTCGCGTCTTCACCAAGGCGCCGGGCGTCCGCCCAGAGCCGCCGATCCGTGAGGACGAGACCAGCCGCCTGACGGCGGCCGAGGCGGCCCGAGCCGCCGCCTTCGAGAGTGCCCGGGTCGGTCAGGTGCTCGTGGACGAAAGGGGGGCCGTGGTGGCTGCCAACCAGGAGGCGCGTGGGCTCTTCGATCTGAGCCTCGCCGATCTGGGCCGCCCCCTCGAGGATTTTGAGCTGGCTCGCTACAAGCCGCTGCTCGAGCTGCGCTCGCTGGTAGACCGGTCTTATGCAGAAGGTGGGGCGTCCCTCGTCAGCGAGATCGAATGGCCGACCGCCGACGGCGAAGACCGCTTCATCGAGGTTCAGGTTATGCCCGCGCGCAAGCAAGACGGCGAGCCGATGGGGGTGAGCATTACCTTCACGGACATGACCCACGCGAGGGGTTTGCAGGGTGAACTTCAACTGGCGAAGAAGGAGCTAGAGACGGCTTACGAGGAGCTCCAGTCGACGAACGAGGAGCTGGAGACCACCAACGAGGAGCTCCAGTCGTCGAACGAAGAGCTGGAGACCACCAACGAGGAGCTCCAGTCGTCGAACGAGGAGTTGGAGACGATCAACGAAGAGCTCCAGTCGACGAACGAGGAGCTGCGAACGATCAACGATCAACTCCGCGTGCGCGAGGGCGAGCTCAGCGAGTCGGGCGCCTTTGCCGAGTCCGTCCTGTCCAGTTTGCGCGGTGGGACAATAGTGGTCGACACAGACGTTCGGGTTCAGGTCTGGACCCGCCAAGCGGAGGATCTCTGGGGCCTCCGTGCGGATGAGGTAGTAGGCCAGAACTTTCTCAACCTCGATATCGGCCTCGCCGTCGAGCAACTTGGCGAACCCATACGCGCATGCCTACTCGGGAGAGCGGACTACCAAGAACTGCAACTGGATGCCATCAACCGGCGCGGGAAAGCGATCCGGTGCCGCGTCACCTGTGCTCCCCTGATCGGTCCTGAAGGGGATGTACGGGGCGCGCTTCTTGTTACCGAGGTACAGGAAGACGACGCCGCTTCGTCCAAGGGGCGCGAAAGCCGCTCTTGAATGATCGAGCGATTACCGATCAGTTACTGAGTTTCTGTCCTTGGCACCGGTGAGTCGATCGGAAGACCGCAGCGTCAAACCGATTTGCCGGAGCGTGAATAGGTGCCGCTGACTTTGCTCCGCCAACTCCCTTGAAGCACTCCTGAGTTCTCGACCCTCCGTGATCAGGAGCTGCGACGCCTCTGTGAGCACCCTGGCGTTCCATCGCGCAGCGTCGCATTCGCGCTGAAGATCCACGACTTAGATCTGCCCAGCAGTGATCAAATGAAACCGACGCGGATCTCGGGCACGACAGCTGGCCCGAGCGCGGCATCGCAAGCGATGCCGCGCCGGCTGTAGTTTCGTCACGTGGCCATCCTCGGCGTCGACGTCGGCGGCACCTTCACGGATGCGGTTCTGCTCACGGACGAGAACGAGCTCCGCACGGCCAAGGTTCCGACTGCCCCGCGGCAGGAGGAGTCGGTGCTCGCGGCGGCCTCGGCAGTGGATACCACCGAGGTCGACCGCTTCGCGCACGGGACGACGGTTGCCACGAACGCGCTTCTCGAGCGCAAGGGCGCACGGACGGCCTTCGTCGCGACCGAAGGCTTCGAGCACCTGCTCCACCTGCGGAGGCAGGACCGTGCCGACCTCTACCGGCTCTGCGCCGACCATCCCGAGCCGCTCGTGCCGCTCGAGCGCTGTTTCGGCGTGCGCGAGCGCGTCGGGGCCGCAGGGGTGATCGCGCCGCTCGAGCTGGACTCGCTTCCGGAGTTCGAGGCCGAAGCGGTGGCGGTTTGCCTGCTGTTCTCGTTTCGTGATCTAGATCACGAGCGCGCGGTCGCGGCCGAGTTGCGGCGGCGCCTTCCGGACGCGCGGGTGGTCGCATCGCACGAGGTATCACCCGAGTTTCGCGAGTACGAGCGCGCGTCGACGACGGTCGTCGACGCGTACCTCGGGCCCGCGGTCGCAGGATATCTCGAGGCGCTCGGTGAAAAGGTGCTCGCCTCCGGTCTACCGGCGCCTCTCGTGATGCGGTCTTCGGGAGGTGTTGCGTCGCTCGAGGAGGCGGCTGCGCATCCTGCGGTCGCGTTGCTCTCGGGGCCGGCGGCCGGGACGGTCGGCGCGGCCTTGCTCGCCCGCCGGGCCGGCTTCGAGAATGCGATCTCTTTCGACATGGGCGGGACGTCGACCGACGTCTCCGTGATCGTCGGCGGCCGGGCCAGCTTGTCCGCGGAGCGGGACGTCGGCGGCCTGCCCCTGAGGCTTCCGGCCGTCGACTTGCACACGGTGGGCGCTGGGGGAGGGTCGATCGCCTGGCTGGACACCGGCGGCGCGGTTCGCGTCGGCCCGGAAAGCGCCGGCGCCGATCCGGGCCCGGCCTGCTACGGGCGTGGCGGGACTCGGCCGACCGTCACGGACGCGAACCTCCTGCTCGGCCGGTTGCCTCCGGTTCTCGCCGGCGGCATCGAGCTCGATGCCCACGCGGCGGCGCGGGTGTTCAACGGCATCGACCCCGGGGACGCGTTGGAGGTCGTGAACGCCGAAATGTTGCGAGCGCTACGGATCGTCTCCGTCGAGCGCGGCCACGACCCGCGTGAGTTCGCCATGGTCGCCTTCGGCGGCGCCGGCCCATTACACGCGTGCGCGCTCGCCGAGGAGCTCGAGATCGGGACGGTGCTCGTCCCCGCAGCCGCCGGAGTCCTCTCGGCGCTCGGGCTGGTCGCGAGCGAAGAGCGCCGCGACCGTGTCGTCCCGTATGTGCGGCCGCTTGC
The DNA here is from genome assembly GCA_035258645.1 of Gaiellaceae bacterium. GTDB lineage: Bacteria > Actinomycetota > Thermoleophilia > Gaiellales > Gaiellaceae > 13-2-20CM-68-14. The sequence goes on along the minus strand of DATFXA010000301.1, from coordinate 393 downwards.
CGAGGTGACCGACCTGCCTCCGGAGGGGGACGCGGATCTTCGTTATGCGGGGCAGTCCTACGAGCTGACGGTGCCGCTCCAGGACGGCCTCGCAGAGGCTTTCCACCGCGCGCACGAGGAGCGGTACGGGTACGCCGACCGCGCGCGCGAGCTCGAGCTCGTCGCCGTGCGGACGGCTGAGAGGAGGCCCGCCCCCGAGCTCGACCTCCCGCGTGGCGAGCCGCGGCACGTCAAGGGCCCGGCCACGGTGGAGCTCGACGGTGCCACGTGCTTCGTCGCCCCAGGGTGGGTGGGGGATAGGGATGGGAATAGCACGCTGGTGCTGACGAAAGCGTGACTCAGCGCGATGAGAGCGTGAAAACAAGCCTGAACATCGAGCTCCAGGTCATCGGC
>DATFXA010000300.1:0-2431 GCA_035258645.1 Gaiellaceae bacterium | reverse complement strand
CCACCTCGGCCAGTTCCTCCTTGGCCTCGTCGATCCCGGCCACGTCGGCAAAGGTGACTCGATCGCCGGAAGGCTGGTAGCGACGGGCGCGCGAGCGGCCGAACGCGCCGAGCATTCCCTGCACGTTGCCGGCCCGCCGCAAGAGGAAGACGAGCAGCAGCAGGAACAGGAGCGTCGGGCCGAAGCCGAGTAGCAGGTTCTCCCACCAAGGCGTACCGGTCTGCAACGGCTGCGCGTTGACGACGACCTTCTTCTCCTGGAGCAGCTTGGAGAGCGCATCCGTGTCGGCGAAGGTGGGGATCTCGGTCTTGAACCGGGTCGTCGGCTTGGAGCCCTTGTACGACTCCTTTTGCGTGAACGTGCCCTGAATCGCCGTCCCCTTGGAGGTGATCTCCTTCACGTGACCGTCCGTCACCTGCTGGAGGAAGTACGGCGTGTACGGGACGCGGACCCGGGATGGCTGCTGCGTCGCGCGCGAGCCCGCGTAGTAGTTGATCGCGAACAGCGCGATCACGAGCACGATCCACCACCAGCTGATCCGGAAGCGAGGCCTCTTTTCGGGCTGTTGGGCCGTCGGTCCGGACGGCGGCCGCACCCCCGGCGGGGTCGAATCCCGTCTCTGTGGATCCGCACTCATGCGTCCACCTTGCCACGAATGAGTCGCCTCGGAAAGCAAAAGGATGCATATGCTCGCGGCGTGAGCGAACGCGAGCTCGAAGGTCAGGTCGCCCTCGTCACCGGAGGCGGCCGCGGGGTCGGCGAGGGCATCGCCCGCGAGCTTGCCGCCGCGGGAGCGCGGGTCGCGGTCAGCGCGCGCACACGTGACGAGGTCGACGCGGTTGCCCGCGAGATCGGCGGCCTCGCGCTAGTGGCGGACGTGGCGGACCGCGCGGCCGTCGACGCGATGGTCGAACAGGTCGAGAACGAGCTCGGCCCGATCGACCTGCTCGCAGCGAACGCCGGGCGGAACCTCCGCGAGCCGGCAGCGTGGGAGGTCGAGCCGGCCGACTGGTGGAACGTGTTCGAGGTCAACGTCTTTGGTGTCTACCTCTGCTGCCGGGCCGTGATCCCGGGGATGCTCGAGCGCGGCGGCGGACGCATTGTGATCACGGGCAGCGGCGCGGCCTACCTACCCCACTCCGGCACGACCGCCTACTCGTCCAGCAAGGCCGCCGTCTGGCGCTTCGGGAACGTCCTTGCCGAACAGCTCGACGGCAGAGTCCCTGTCTTCGTGATCAGCCCCGGGCTCGTGAGGACCGAGATGACGAAGAGTGCCCCGGACGACTTACCGTGGACTCCGCCTGAGCTGGCGCCGCGGCTGGTACGGGCTTTGGCCTCCGGCCGCGCAGATGCTCTGAGCGGCCGCTACATCCATGCCGAGCACGATGACATCGAGGATGTCGTGCGTCGTCGCGACGAGATCCGCGAGCGCGACCTGAACGCGATCCGGCTTCAGCGGTAGGTTTTCGACTGTTAGTCTAAAACCGAAGATGAGGCTCGCGCTCGCCCAGATCAACACCGTCGTCGGCGATCTCGACGGCAACGCGCAGCGAATCGCGCGGCGGCTGGCGGAGGCGCAGGAGCAGCAGGCCGACCTCGTCGTCTTCCCCGAGCTCGCGGTCACCGGCTACCCACCGGAGGACCTGCTGCTGCGGCCGAGCTTCGTTCAGGCGGCCCAGGCGCAAGCGGAGGCACTCGCCCGCGGGGCGCGTGGGATCGTTGCCCTGATCGGCGTGCCCTGGTTCGACCGCGATCTCTACAACGCGTGCGCCGTCTGCGCCGCCGGCGAGATCAAGACCGTCTACCGCAAGCGCTTCCTGCCGAACTACGGCGTGTTCGACGAGGACCGCTACTTCGCAACCGGCCGCGACCTCGTGCTGCTCGAGCACGGCGGCACGCTGGTCGGGCCGACGATCTGCGAGGACATGTGGCAGCCGGGCCCTCCTGCAACCGACCTGGCACTCGCCGGCGCGCAGCTCCTCGTGAATCTCTCGGCCTCGCCGTTCCATTTGCTGCGCGACCGCGAGCGGCAGGAGATGTTCGCCACGCGCGCGCGCGACAACTCATGTCTCGTCGCCTTCTGCAATTCGGTCGGCGGCCAAGACGAGCTGCTCTTCGACGGCAACTCGCTCGTGCTCGACGAGGAAGGAAATCTGCTCGCGCGCGGACCGAGCTTCGAGGAGGCGCTCCTCGTTGTCGACATCGAGCCTGCCGACGCGATCGCGCGTCGGCTTCGGGACGTCCGCCGCCGCGCGCTCGCGCGTGACCGCCGCGAGCTCCCCGACATCCCTGTCGTCCATGTCGGCTCTCCGCGCGGCCCTCGCGAGACGGTCGAGCCCGTGATTGCGCCGCAACTCGACGAGCTGGAGCAGATGCGTGTCGGCCTCGAGCTCGGTCTGCGCGACTACGTCGACAAGAATGGCTTCACCGA
>DATFXA010000299.1:0-3664 GCA_035258645.1 Gaiellaceae bacterium | reverse complement strand
TGCAAGCGCCTGCTCCTGGGAAACGTCCGCGCGCGCGAGGCCTGAGGCGGCGAGGATGGCGATCGCGGCGGCGACCAGAACGGCGGGCCGTCTCATTCAGTACGCGAGCGTACGCTGATTCACGAAGCGGGGCTACGATCGAGTCGATGGCGGGTCACGAGCACGACCACACCAACGACCGGCGGATGCTGGCCGGGGCGCTCGCGCTCATCGTCGGCCTGCTAGCGGCCGAGATCGTGGCTGGGATCGCTGCAAGTTCGCTCGCGCTGCTCGCCGATGCCGGGCACATGGTCACCGACGCCGCCGCCCTGGCGCTCGCGCTCGTCGCGGCGTCGATCGCGCGGCGCCCGCCGGGCGGTAACTGGACGTTCGGCTTCCGGCGCGTGGAGATTCTCGCGGCGCTGGCCAACGGGATCGTGCTCGCTCTGGTGGGGATCTGGATCGTGTTCGAAGCGGTTCGGCGGCTCGTCTCGCCGGCGGACGTCCACGGCGGGATCGTCCTCGTCCTCGCCGTCGCGGGGATTCTCGTCAACGTCGCCGCGGCGGGTCTGCTCCTCGCGCCAAGCCGCACGAGTCTGAACATCCGCGGGGCGTTCCTACACGTCACGACCGATCTGGCGGCGTTCACCGGTACCGCTCTTGCCGGCGCGCTGATCCTCATCACCGGCTGGGACCGACTCGATCCGATCGCAAGCCTCGTCGTCGCGGGCTTGATCTTTTGGTCGAGCGCGATCCTGCTGCGAGAGTCGTCCCGAATCTTGCTGGAGATCTCACCGGGCGAGATGCCGCCGGACGAGGTCAAGGACGCGATGCTTGCCGTCCCGGACGTCGTCGAGGTGCACGACCTCCACGTCTGGACGGTCGGCAGCGGTTTCCCGGCGCTGTCGGCCCACGTGCTCGTGCGGCCGGAGGGCGACTGCCACGAGGCGCGCCGGGAGCTGGCAACGATGCTGGAACAGCGCTTCGGCCTCAAGCACACGACCCTTCAGGTCGAGCACGCGCGGCAGCAGCGGGCGGTCGGGACCGAGCTGCCGCTCGCCCCACGGTAACCCCGGCCCGGCGCGTTAGTCTCCGCCGGGTCGTGGGCGCTCTCGACGGAAAGACCGCGATCGTCACGGGCGCCTCGAGCGGCATCGGCGCGGCGACCGCCGACGCTCTTGCCCGGGAGGGCGGCCGCGTGACCGGCGGCGCGCGCCGGGTCGACGGGCTGCAGACCGAGATCAAGCTCGAGCTCGACGTCACCGACCCGGAGAGTTGCGAGCGGTTCGTCAAGGCCGCCGCCGCCGAGCTCGGCGGCCTGGACATCCTCGTCAACAACGCCGGCCTCGGCCTCGGCCGCGACCCGTTCTGGGAGTCGACCGAAGAAGACGAGGAGACGCAGCTGGAAACGAACGTCCACGGCCTGATCCGGGTGACACGGCTTTGCCTCCCCCATATTCGCGACGGTGGGCACATCGTCAACATGGGCTCGATCGCTGGGCGGCAGGCCTACGAGAACGCCGCCGTATACGTCGCCTCGAAGTTCGCGGTGCGCGGCTTCACCTACGCGCTGCGCGAGGATCTGCTCGGCCGCCCGATCCGGCTGACGACGGTCGATCCAGGCCTCGTGGAGACGAACTTCTCCCGTGTCCGCTTCCGCGGGGACGAGGAGAAGGCGAAGGCGCCTTACGAAGGCGTCGACCCGCTCCGCCCCGAAGACATCGCCGAATGCGTCCTCTTCGCGCTCACCCGGCCACTACACGTCAACATCGACGAGCTCGTCGTGAAAGCGTTGGCGCAGAGCAGTCCCGTGAGGATTGCCAGAGCAAGATCCCAGGACGCGTAGCGTGCCCCAGCTGACGATCCTCGAGGGCTCGACCTTCTGCATCTGCGATGACGTCGGCGACATCGACCGGAGAACGCACGGGTTCTACAGCGAGGACACGCGTTTTCTGTCGGTGCTGCGGTTGCGAATGAACGACGCGCGGCCGCTGCTGCTCTCCTCCGGCAAGGTCGAGTACTTCTCGGCCGCGTTCTTCCTGCGGAACCCGCTCGCCGGCGGGCTGGCGCAGGACGTCGTCTCGATCCTGCGTGAGCGGTTCGTCGGCGAATCGATGCAGGACGTGATCGTTGCCCAGAACCAGAGCATGGAGGCCCAGTCCTTCGAGCTCGAGCTCGAGCTCGAGGCCGACTTCGCGGACATCCTCTCGGTCAAGGCCCACGACTTCGCGCTCGGCGACCCGCTGCGCGCAGGGCCGCTGCCGAAGCCGGTGCCGATCCGGTTCTCGGACGAGCACAACGAGTTCCTGCTCGAAGACCCCGAGGACGGCGGCCAGACACAGGTGATCTTCTCCCAGCGCGGCGAGATCGACGGCGCGAAGGTGCGGTGGAAGGTCGAGCTCGAGCCGCGCGAGCGCTGGCATCTCCGGGTCGACGTGATCCCCTCGCTCGAGGGCGACCACATCATCCCGCGCCAGGCCGAGCGGCGCTTCGGGGACGAGATGACGCGCGTGCGCGAGTCGCTTGCCGCGTGGCGGCTCCGCGTGCCGCAGATTCGTGCCGACTGGGACGACCTCGGCCGCTCCTTCTTCCAGTCCGTCTCCGACCTCGCTTCCCTACGGATGCACCGAGGCGGCCGGATCGGGCGTCTTCCAGCCGCAGGAATGCCGTGGTTCATGACCGTTTTCGGCCGCGACACGCTGATCACGTGCTACCAGACGCTCCTGTTCGGGCCGGAACTCGCCCGCAGCGGGCTCGAAGTGCTCGCCGACCTGCAGGCGGCCGAGGACGACGCGACGATCGACGCCGAGCCCGGCAAGATCGTCCACGAGGTCCGGGACGGCAAGGCGGCCAAAACCTGGTTCCACACCTACTACGGCACCGTCGATGCGACGCCGCTCTTCCTGATCCTGCTTTCCGAGGTCTGGCGCTGGACGGACGACGCCGCCATGCTCCGGGAGCTCAAGGAGCCGGCGATGCGGGCGCTCGCGTGGATCGACGAGTACGGCGACCGCGACGGCGACGGCTTTGTCGAGTACCAACGACGCACCGAGCGCGGCCTTGAGAACCAGTCCTGGAAGGACTCGGGCGACTCGCAGCGCTTCCAGGACGGCTCGATCGCGCACGGCCCGATCGCTCCCTGCGAAGTGCAAGGCTACGTCTACGACGCCAAGCGCCGCACGGCCGAGATGGCGCGCGAGGTCTGGCGCGACCGCGTGCTCGCCGACCGCCTCGAGCGAGACGCCGAGGAGCTGCGACGCGCGTTCGACGAGCGGTTTTGGACAAATCGTCGGGGCGGGTACTACGTGCTCGCGCTCGACGGCGAGAAGCGGCAGGTCGATTCGCTCTGCTCGAACATCGGCCACCTGCTCTGGAGCGGGATCGTCCCCCGCGAGCGGGTCGATGCGATCGTCGACGCGCTGATGGGCGAGGAGCTCTGGTCGGGTTGGGGGGTGCGGACCATGTCCGAGGGCGATGCCGGCTACAACCCGCTCTCGTACCACAACGGCACCGTCTGGCCCCACGACAATTCCCTGATCGCCGTTGGGCTCGCCCGCTACGGGCGCTGGGCGGAAGCGCAGCGCATCGTCCGTCGGATGCTCACCGCCGCGCGGCACTTCGAGTACCAGCTGCCCGAGGTCTTCGCCGGGCTGCCGCGGCAGGAGACGCCGTTTCCGATCGCCTA
>DATFXA010000298.1:0-3733 GCA_035258645.1 Gaiellaceae bacterium | reverse complement strand
GACGGCGGGTACGCGATCCCGACGAGATCGGCGAGCTTGGCGAGCAGGCCACGCCAGGCCGAGAGGATGAGGATGACGATCCCGGTCAGCAGCCAGAGCAGGGCGTAGCGTTCCTGTAGGCGGCGGCTGCGGATCAGCTCGAGGATCACGAGCAAGAGGATCACGGCCGCGATCGCGGCGACGATCGACACTCTGAAAGGCGTCATGGTTCCTCCAACGGCGTCGAGTAACGGCGAAAGAGCCCGATGAAGAGGGCGAGCAGGACCTTGACCATGTAGTAGACGGAGCGGAGCGCCGTGATCGAGGAGCTGCCGGTCTCGCGGATCCTCATCACCACAGGGACCTCCACCATCCGCAGGCGATGACGAGCGAGCAGCACGGTCGCCTCGACCTCGGGATAGTCGTGGGGGTAGTCGGCCGCGAAGAGCCGAATCCCCTTCCGGTTCACGGCTCGGAAGCCGGACGTCGTATCCGTCACGCGCTGCCCGACCATCAGGGAGACGAGCCCGGCGAAGAGATGGATGCCGACCCGCCGCAGTCGTGTTCCTCGGTAGCCCCCACCCTCGGCGAACCGCGTGCCGACGACCATGTCGGCCTGTCCTGCCAGGATGGGATCGACGAGCCGGGCGATCTCCTGCGGGTTGTGCTGGCCGTCGCCGTCGACCTGGACGGCAAGGTCGAAGCCGTTGTCGAGCGCGTACTGGTAGCCGGTCTGGACGGCGCCGCCGATCCCGAGGTTGAAGGGGAGGCGAAGAACCTGAACGCCAACCCGTTCGGCCGCGACGGCCGTGCGGTCGGTCGAGCCGTCGTCGATGACCACGATCGCAAAGCCGGGATCGAAAGCCCGGATCTCCTCGATCACGCGCGCGACGGTGTGTTCTTCGTTGTAGGCCGGCACGATCGCGATCCGGCGCCGGCGCGCGAGCTCGGGCTCGATGCTCTCGACCACGGGCTGCGCCAGCTCAGCCACGGGCCAGCTCCACCGTCTGCGGTACGCGGAGCCCGATCAGTTCGAGCAGGCGCCTGGCCCGGGCGACGTACGTGTGCTCGTCCAGGGCTCGTTCGCGCGCGCGGCGCCCGAGCTCGTCCCTCGCGCCGGGGTCGGCCAGGAGCTCCTGGTAAACCTGCTCCGCCTCGGCGGCATCCTGAACGACGAGCAGCTCACGTCCCGGCTCGAACCAGCGCTCGATCCCTTCGACGGGGTTCGAGACGATCGCGGCCCCTGCGGCCGCGAGCTCGAAGGGACGGCTCGTCGAGGAGGCCGTGACCGTGGCATGCGAACGCCGCGTGATGTTGAGGTTGATCCTGCTTGCCGAGATCGCGCGGTTGAACGCGTTGAAGGGGACGTCCCCGATCGTTCGGGCACGGCCGATATCGGCGCGGAAGTCACGGCCGCCGAGCGCGAAATCGACCTCCGGCAGCTGTCGGCTGGGCTCGCCGACGAGCGCCGTCATCCACTCGCGCCGAAACTTGTCGCCGTAGCCGTAGAAGAAGACGTCGTGTTCCTTCGCGACCGGGAGCGGGGCGAAGAGCTCCGGATCCGCGCCCCAGAAGACCGCCTCCGCCCGGAGCGCCCCGAGCTCTCTGAGCCTTCCAAGGCCGCCCTCGGAGTTCGAGACGACGAGGTCGTACTCCGATGGATCGGCGCCGTGGTAGATGTTGAAGCCCGTGTCCATGCCGCCGAACTCGGGCAGGCTCATCGGCACGTCGCCGTCGTAGTAGACGATCGGCAGCTCGAAGCGCTCCCGCAGCGCCGTCGGGATGCCGCGAAAGTGACTCATCGGGACGGTGAAGACGATGACCGCGTCCACGTCGCGCTCTCGTTCGAGAATTCGCTCGAGGTGCCGGCGCCAACGTGGTGTGACGAGGCTCCAGATCGTCCGCCGCACGAGCTTGTCGCTCGCCGAATCGGGAGGCTGGTCCTCGGCGCGCCGTAGATGCGTGTCGCGCTTCAGCTTCGCGACCGCGTCGCGGGCGCCGGCGAAGAGCTCGGCCTCCCGGTAGCAAGGGTTCGGCTCGGTCCGCCACCACGGAGCGTCGACGGGTCGCCCTCGGTATGGAGTCACGATCAGGTCGCAGCCCGCCTCGTAGAGGCCCTTCCAGAGCTGCCACCAGGCGGGCGTGCAGCCGTAGCGGAAGTCGAGGTCGACCGCCGAGGCGACAGCCAGGATCTTCGGGGCTTTCACGTACTCAGTATGCGCCTGCGCCGCCGACGACAGCCGGAATCGTCTTCACCAGGATCGAGATGTCCATCCAAAGCGACCAGTTCTCGAGGTAGTAGAAGTCGAGCCGGACAAGGTCGTCGAAGCTGAGATTCGACCGCCCGGAGATCTGCCACAAGCCCGTGATGCCGGGCAGGACGTTGTACCGCTTTCGGTGCCAATCTTCAAGCTGCTCGTAGTCCCGCAAGGGCAGCGGGCGAGGGCCGACGAGGCTCATTTGCCCCCGGAGGACGTTGAGCAGCTGTGGAACCTCGTCGAGCGAGAAACGACGAAGGAGCTGCCCGACCGGAGTCACCCTTGGGTCACGGCGCATCTTGAAGAGAGGCCCGCTCGCTTCGTTCGCCCGCTCGAGGTAGGGCTGGTGCTCCGCGGCGTCGGCGTACATCGTCCGGAACTTGAGCATGTCGAACTCGTTCTCCCCGAGTCCGATTCGGCGGTCGCGGTAGAGGATCGGCCCGGGTGACGTCAGCGTCACGGCGGCCGCGATCAGGAGCCAGAGCGGCAAGGCGGCAATGAGGACGACCGCGCTGACGACGAGGTCGAACGTCCGCTTCAGTACCCACTCGCCGCCGGCGAAGACCGGCGAGTGCACCTCAAAGAGGGGCACGCTTTGACCGGGGACGTAGTCGGCCCGCTGGACGAGGAGCTCGGTCGTCTTTGGCGCAATGCGCACCTTGACGCCCCGGCGATGGGCCTGCTCCACGGTCTCGAGCAGCTGGCGCTCGCCGAACTCGGAGTCGGCCAGGATCACCTCGTCGACCCGGTGGGTGGCGAGGACCCGTGGCAGGGCCTTCAGATCGCCGAGGAGCGGCAGCTCGATTCCGTCGGGCTCAGGCGCCAGCGCCCCGACGAACTCGTAGTCGATGCCGCGGCGTGCTCGCCCGAGCATCTCGTGCAGGTGGGTGAGATGCTCCCCGGCGCCTACGAGGAGCGCTCGCCTGCGGACGCCGAGCCTGCGGAGCAGGCGGCCAGTGATTGCGTCGTAGGCGCCGCGGAGGAGCGAGATCAGAACAGCCGTAAGGACGAAGGCGGTTGGCGCCAGCCCGTAGGTGGAGAACCTGTGGCCGGTGCCGAGCCCGAATGCAAGCGCAATGAGGACGACGAGCAGGAGAGACGAAACGATTCGGCCGGTTGCCGGCCGACGTTCGCGGTCGGCATAGAGGTCTCCCTGGGCAAAGACCAGGAGCGTGACCAGGATCAGAAAAGGCAGCCAGTCCATCTCCGCCTGCCAGAGCGATCCCCAGTCGATCGTGCGCCCGTAGTAGATCTCGCGCAACACCAGCGAGACGAATAGGCCTGCCGTTACGCCGATTGCATCGAGCGACGCGAGCACGGCGATGCTCACCAGGCGCCGGACGGCGGGCGCGAGGTGGCTGCCGCGGAAGATCGCGGGCGTCGCCGAGCGAACGTCGGTTTGCTCCGCCGTTGGCGCCGGCAGCGCGTGCACCGACTCTTGCGGGTCGGGCCGGTGCGCGCGCGGAAGCTCCACTAGTGCTTCAGAGCTCTAAAGG
>DATFXA010000297.1:0-4876 GCA_035258645.1 Gaiellaceae bacterium | reverse complement strand
GGTCTGGCGCTTGCCACGCACCGCCCCGTCGGACACCGTCAGCTCCGCGACCTGCGAGATCAACGGCCGCTGGAGGCGGTCTGCAACGGCGGCCCACATGACCGCGCCGTCCGAGTCGTTCGCCTGCTGGCCGAAGAGGACCAAGCCTGCCTGTTCGCGTTCCAGCGCCTGCGCAAGCACGTAGCTCGAGGCAACGAGATCGGACCCCGACGCGGCCTCGTCCGAGATGAGCACGATCCGGTCGGCGCCCATCGCCAACGCCTTGCGTAGGGCATCGAGCGAGCGCTCGGGCCCGAGCGAGACGATCACGACCTCCGCATCGGCACCATCCACCTTCAGGCGTAGCGCCTCTTCGACCGCGTTCGCGTCGAACGGGTTCAGCGTTTGTTCACCGGAGCGGTCGAGGCGTTTCGTCCCGGGATCGATCCGCCGCGCCTGCTCCGGGACGACCTTTGCGCAAACAGCGATCTTCATCCCGGCGCCGGACTCTATCCGCCGCTCACGTTGTTAGGCTCCGCCTCTTCGAGCGCGACCCGGAGCTCATGCGACGCCACCGGACGACAGCCCGAGGAGCTTTCTTCCTCCTGCTCGTTGCCGGCCTGCTGGCCGGGACGGCGGCCGCCCGCTCCGGCGACACGGCCAAGCCGATCGTCTTCCCGGTCCTCGGCGCGGCGCACTACGTCGACGACTTCGGCGATCCGCGTGCCGGCGGGGTCCACCAGGGCATCGACATCGTCGCTGCGAAGAAGTCGCTTGCACTCGCCGCCGAGGCGGGGAAGGTCAAGTTCTGGACAACCTCGGCCACCGCCGGCTGCATGCTCTACCTCTACGGCGCGACCGGGACGACCTACAACTACATCCACCTGAACAACGACATCACGCGCGCGAACGACAACCGCGGCAAGTGCGTCGCGGGCACGGCGTACGCGACGGGGTTGAAGAGCGGCTCGAGGGTCGCGGCAGGCCAGCCGATCGGCTTCGTCGGGGATTCGGGGGACGCCGACGGTGCTCACGCCCACCTCCATTTCGAGGTGCACCCCGGGGGCGGTAAGGCCGTCGACGGCTACCCCTATCTCCAGACCGCCCCGCACCTGCTCTTCTCGGCGCCCAACGGCAAGCCGTTCACGCTCGAGCTCGACGGGGTCGTCATGAAGCCCGCAGCCCTGACGCTTCAGGTCAAACTGAACAGCGTGCACGCGTGGCCCATGGGTCAACACCAGACCAGGCTCAGGCGTCCGTTGCTGCTGAACGTTCCCGACACGGCGGTCGTCCAATCGACGAACGGCTCGCAAAATCGGAGGACAACCATCCTCAGCGCCCACGTCGGCCAGACGGTCAAGGTCTGGACTATGCCCGCAACGGCGAGCCTGAAGACCGAGCGTGGCGACGACCTCTCCCTGAACGCCGCGCTCGTGATGCTGAAAAGCGCTTAGCGCCCCCTGAAAACGGGCTCGCGCTTCTCGACGAACGCCGTCATGCCCTCCCTGGCGTCATCGGAGGCGAAAAGGTCGCCGAAGGTTTCGGCCTCGTCGTCGAGATTCGCGTCGTACGTCCCCTGCAGCGCCGAGTTGGTGGCTGCCTTGGCCGCGGCGAGCGCGACCGCGCTCTTGGAGGCGAGCAGGGTCGCGATCGCCATCGTCTTTTCGAGCAGCTTCCCGGTCTCAAAAATCGCATTGACGAGCCCGTGGCGCTCGGCTTCTTCGGCGTCGATCACGCGCCCGGTGAAGATCAGCTCCTTCGCGTACCCGAGCGTCGTCGCGCGCGCCAGCCGCTGCGTGCCTCCCCAGCCCGGGATGATTCCTAGGTTGATCTCGGGCTGGCCCAGCTTCGCATTCTGGGCCGCGTAGCGCAGGTCGCACGCCAACGCGAGCTCGCAACCGCCGCCGAGTGCGAACCCGTTGATTGCCGCGATCGTCGGCTTCGGCATCGTCTCGAGCAGACGGCCGGCCGCATGGCCAAGCGCTCCCCACCCCTTCGCCTCAGCGACGTCGAGCTCGCTCATGTACTTGATGTCCGCGCCGGCGGCGAACGCTTTCTCGCCCGCGCCGGTCAAGACCACCACCCGAGCTTCCTCGTTCGCGGCGAGCTCCGTGAGCCGGTCGCGCAGTTCGGTGAGCGTCGGCAGATCGAGCGCGTTCAGCGCCTCGGGGCGGTCGATCGTGACGACGGCCACGCCGTCCTCGTCGAGCGCAACATTGACGCTCAGGCCGCCACCTTCGCCTTCAGGAAATCGACGATCTCGCTCGTTGGCGCCCCAGGCGTGAACACCTCGGCGACGCCCTGCTCCTTCAGCTCGTCTGCGTCCTCGTTGGGGATCGTGCCTCCGAGGACGACCAGGACGTCTTCCGCTCCGTTCTCCCTGAGGCCCTCGAGGATCCGTGGCACGAGCGTCATGTGGGCACCAGAGAGGATCGAAATTCCGACCGCGTCCGCATCCTCCTGAATCGCAGTCTCGACGATCTGCTCGGGCGTCTGGTGCAAGCCCGTGTAGATAACCTCCATACCCGCATCCCGTAGCGCGCGTGCGATGATCTTCGCTCCGCGATCGTGTCCGTCAAGACCGGGTTTTGCGATCACGACTCGGATCTTCCGCGCCACGGGCGGCAAGTATATGGCGATGATGCAGGCATGAAACTCGTCGTTGCAGGGTGTTCCCCGGCTTGGCCGAACCCCGGCGGCGCCCAGTCCGGATACCTGCTCGAGAGCGACGGGCGTCGCCTCCTGCTGGACTGCGGACCGGGCGTCCTTGCGCGGCTACGAGAGCGCGAGCCGTGGCCCGACCTCGACGCGATCGCGATCACCCACTGGCACCTCGACCACTGGGGGGACCTCGTTCCCTGGGTCTGGGGACGCCTGTTCGGGCCTGGCGAGGAGACCAAGAGACCGGAGCTCTGGATTCCGCCCGGGGGGATGGAGATGCTCGAGGGGATCGGCTCCCGCCTTGGCTGGCCGGACATGTTCTCGAGCACCTTCGACCTGCACGAGTACGTCGACGGGGAGCCTTTCGAGACGGCAGGCTTCGAAGTGACCGCGGAGCACGTGTTGCACTACGAGCTGTTGGCTTTCGGCTTTCGCGCGTCGGCCAACGGCAGCGTGCTCGCGTACTCGGGCGACTCAGGCCCCAACGATGCCTTGGCCCGGCTCGCGGACGGAGCAGACCTCTTCGTCTGCGAGGCGACGCTGCTGGCTCCGAACCCGGAGGGCGGCACCCGAGGTCACCTGTCCGCCGACGAGGCGGTCGAGGCCTTCGAGGCCTCGGGTGCGAAGAGGCTGCTGATCACGCACCGTCCCCGTGAGCGGCCGCTCGACTCGACCCTCGAGCAAGCGTTCGACGGGATGGAGCTCGAGGTCTAAGCGAGTCGAGTCGAGCTACCACATCGGCGTTTCGACTCGGGGTTGAGCGGGCGTCCGGGCAAAGCGCGGACGCCCTCCAGGTCGGCGTCGCACGCGACCGCCTTTGTTTAGTCGCCGAACAGCGCCTCTGCGCGACGGTTTCGATACCAGCTCACGCCTGCGATCCCGGCGGGGATCACGAGCACGAGGCTGAGCAGGCCGACCGGGATCAGAAGCCAGATCGGACTTTCCTTCGCCTTGGCCGAGGTTGCGGCCACCTTCGGCGTGATCTGGTCGAGGGTGCCGCCGTTCGAGCCGCCGCCGTCCACGGCCTGGCCGCCTGTCGTCGGCGCCGCCTGCCAGTTGTCGACGAGCCAGTGGCGGTGGGTTCCCGCGCCGACCTTATGGAGGCCGATCATGAACACCTGGGCCTGCTGATGCGAGGCCCTGGTCGGGAAGAGCGCCATAGTGAAGCCGATCCCCTTCTCGTCGGAGAACTGCAGTCGCCACCGCGCCGAGGCCACGGGGAACGGCGGGATCCCAGGCAATTCTTGCGAGTCCCACTGCTTTCGCGTGTAGCCGGCGCGCATTGTCGGCGTAACGAGCCCCCACGCGCGGTCGACGTTGTTGCGGGCGACCGCGCTGTCGATGAACGTGGAGGCGACCGCGAGTGCCGCGGTCCGCTCGCGCACTTTGAGGGCCACCTTCTTCGGCTCAGGGGCGACCTTGATCGAACGGCCTTGGGGCTCGGTCTGCTCAGGTGGCGCGGTGTTCGGCCAGATAAATCCGATCGCAAGCGCGCCGCCGACGACGCCCGCCGTCACCGTCAACCAGATCAGGCGTCGTCGCCAGCGGTACGACGCGAGAACGCGCTTCACCTTGAATTGAGGATAGCGCCCACCATGGCCACCTCAAGGGCGAGATTCGCCTTATTCGTGAGGGACAGGTACTCCCTGCATGGAGCCGAAGTAGTCAACGACCCAGTGCGCGTTCGCGCCCTGGCCGACCTTGACGACCTCGATCTGAAACGGCGCCGTTTTCATCCCGGACTTCTTTGTCGGGATCAAAAGCAAGTTGACCGCCGCATCGCGGGGATGGGCGAAATTCGTGTTCTTGAAGTTGTAACGGATGACCTTCGCTGTCGGGAAGTAGGGCACCGGGATACTGCCCGTCTTCCACTCCGCAAGCGTCAGCCCACCCCTCGCGTTCGCGTCCGCGAGCTCATAGGTCCTGCTGAGGTTCTTTCGCTGCGTCACGTTGACGATGAACTCATGAGCGACTTTCCAGGCGGCTGCCGGGAAGCGGATGTTCTTCTGGGGCTTCGGCGTGTCGGCGATCTTCGGTCCCGCCGGCGCGGCGCTCTCGCTGCTACCGCCGCCGTTGTTACCGATCTGCGTGGCGATCACCGCGACGATGCCCGCCACGAGCACGACCGCCGCGAGCACGAGTAGCCAGCGGTTGAAGCGCCGGGAAGACAAGGCAGTCTGGACGACATTCACGGCCATCCTCAGCGTAGACGAGGAAATCGCCGTTCGGTTAGACG
>DATFXA010000296.1:0-2088 GCA_035258645.1 Gaiellaceae bacterium | reverse complement strand
CGTCGTCCCCCGCCGGAGCTGGCCGTCCTGCCGCTCGACGCCCGAAAGATAACGGCGCACCTCGTCGGCGGCGAGCATCAACGAGCGGCGTAAACCGGTGCCTGGGAGCGGTCAGCCGATCCGCTCCGCGAGCTCGACGATGATCCCCTCTGGGCCGCGGACGTAGCAGAGCCGGTAGATGTCTTCGTAGTTCTCCACCTCTCCGACGAGCTCGCCGCCCCCGGCTCCCGCGGTCGCGACAGCGGCGTCGATGTCCTCGACCTCGAATGCGACGTGGCGGAGGCCAAAGGCGTTCGCCGGCGCGTGCCCGTCTCCGCTCTGGACTGAGGGGGCGTGGAACTTCACCAGCTCGATCCGTCCGTGGCCGTCCCGGGTTTGCATCGTCGCAATTTCTGCCTGTACGCCCTCGAGGCCGACCACGCGGTCCACCCAACCGCCCTCGACCTGCCCTTCGCCCTGCAACATGAGGCCGAGCTCGGTGAAGAAGGCAACAGCGGCCGCGAGGTCATCGACCACGACGCCGACGTGGTCCATGCGTTGGATGGTCACGTGCTCGATGGTAAGGCACGACTCGCTGAGCGCTACGATGGCGACCGTGTTTGGGGCGAGCACCTCGCCACGTCAATTGCGTGAGCAGGCCGCATCGGCGGGGAAAGGTGCCGGCACCAACGCGC
Source organism: Gaiellaceae bacterium (assembly GCA_035258645.1). Classification (GTDB taxonomy): domain Bacteria; phylum Actinomycetota; class Thermoleophilia; order Gaiellales; family Gaiellaceae; genus 13-2-20CM-68-14. The sequence continues at coordinate 1,414 of DATFXA010000296.1, read as the reverse complement.
GCAAAGCGGGCCGCGCACTCGTGGAGGCGGTCGGCGGGCTTGCCTCGAAGGCGATCGACCGCGCCCTGCTGACCGACGAGCGTGTCACCACGGCGGCCGAGGGCAGGCGCCGCCTTGCCGGCCAGGCGGAAACCGAGGCTTTCGCCGAGGACATCCAGAGGGTCGTCGTCCTCGCTGTCCCAGTCGTCCGCACACTGGCCCGTGGCGCGCGTTGGACGCGAGTGCCATGGCTCATGGTGGTCTCGAGCGCGATCTCGATCGGCGTCGCCGTTCGTACGGGCGTCCGCGAGTTGCAGGTGCTCGCATCGCTCGTTGCCTACCGGCTCGAACAGACCACCGGCGCGCCCGGCGACCCAGCACTCATCGAGAAGCTGGCGATTGATCTGTACCTCAACCCAAAGCGCACGCCCAGGCTTGCCGACGACAAGCTGCGCGTCGTTCGGCTTACCCGCAAATGGGTCTTGAGCGGGGTCTTCGGCCGAAAGACATCGAAACGGGCCTCGAAGGCGCTCGATGCCGCCGAGCGACTCGATGCGGCGCCGCTCTCCGCACGTTGGGCCGCGATTCGTCAGGGCAGTCGAACCGTTGATCGCCAGGCGTAAGCGAGCGAGGCTAAGCCGGACGACACGCGCGAGGCCGGGAAGACTTCGCCGCAGTTTGCCGTCGAGTGGGTAGACGAGAAAGGAGTGCCGCCATGCGCACTATCAACGTCCGCCTTGTCCCGCTCGCCGCCTTCTTCTCCGTTCTCGCGTTGATCTTCGCCGAGCGCGCGTCCGGATAGCGCAGTCGGCGCAGCGGCTCCCTGGCGCCGAGCTTCGAGGCGCGTCCGCATCCCACGCTGAGAGCTTTACGTAGACGTTACGCGACTCTGCGCTAGACCAGATGAAGCAGAGCGATCCTCCCGGCTCGAGACGCCGAACCAGGAGGTGTTCGATGCGCAAGGTGCTGCTCGTCGTCGCAGGTGTCACCGCCCTCGCGACAGCTCAACTCGCCGTCGCGGTGAGCCTTCACAGCCCGAAGAGCGTGAAGAAGGTGGCCGGCACGTTCACGGCCACGAACGTGTCGTGGACGAAAACCAAGACGTGTACAACGACGGACGGCAAGACGATCACGGTTACCAACGGCCGGTACACCGGAACGGCCCTCGGCGACCCCGACCTGGCCGGTCCCATTCGCCTCGCCGCCCATAGCGTCATCAACACGACCGACGGAGTCGGCTTCGTGGACGGCAGGTTCCGAATCGATGTCCCCGGCCGAGACACCGTCGCCAACTTCACTGCCGTCTACGACCATGGTGCGCTCGCCGGCTTCGCGAAGGGCCAGGCGCGGACGCCATATGCGCGGTTGCTCGCCAACATTTCGGCCGGCTTCAGCGCCGCGGGGGGCTTCAACGACGGAAAGATCGGCGGCTCTG
>DATFXA010000295.1:0-2413 GCA_035258645.1 Gaiellaceae bacterium | reverse complement strand
TTCGATGCCTCGGGCGAGGAGGACGAGAGACCGATCAGGGCAAACACCCAGGAGAAGGCGTAGCCGATCAGCAACAACAGCGCGATCCCCGCGACAACCTCGCCGGGGCTGCTCGAGAAGTTGAAGCCGACGAGAAAGCCGACCGTGAACATCACGGCGAGCTGGAAGATGTTGGTGACCACGTCTCCCAGGGTGCGCCCTGTCAGGAGCGCCGAACGCGCGATCGGGAGCGAGCGAAACCTGTCCATCAGCCCTTTCTTCAGGTCGTCTGCGAGCCCGAGCGCCGTCACGAACCCGCCGAAGACGATCGACTGGACGATGATCCCGGGAATGAGGAAGTCGACGTAGTCGAAGCCGGGGGTCTGGATCGCGCCGCCGAAGACATAGACGAAGAGCAGTACGAAGAGGACCGGCTGGATCGTGAAGCCGACGAGCAGGTCCGGTTGCCTCGGGATCCGCAGCAGGCTGCGCCTCGCCAGGACGAGCGTGTCGGAGATCCCGTAGCGAAGCGCGTTCACCGACGGTCCGGCTCCCCGTTGGTCGCCGGCTCCGCCGCGCGCCCGGTCAGGCTCAGGAAGACGTCGTCGAGCGTCGGAACGCTGACGGAGATGTCGTCGATCGCAATCCCGGCGTCGTCCAGCCGGCGGACGGCATCGGCGATCGTTCCTCTACGCTCGGCGACGGGAACCCGGACCGACCCGTCCTCGAGAAACGGGCGATCGCTGGCGATCGAGGCCAGAGCCGTCAGGGCCTCTTCGCCTCGTTGGCCGTCGCAGAGGTGGATCTCGAGCCGCTCGCCCCCGACCTGCGCCTTGAGCTCGTCCGGAGTTCCTTCGGCGATCACCAGGCCGTGGTCGATCACGGCGATGCGATCCGCGAGCCGGTCCGCCTCGTCGAGGTACTGCGTCGTGAGCAACACGGTCGTCCCCTGGGAAACCAGCGCCTCGATCGCGTTCCAGAGCTCGAGCCGGCTGCGGATGTCCAGTCCGGTTGTGGGCTCGTCGAGGAACAAGACCGGCGGCCGGGCGACGAGCGCGGCCGCGAGGTCGAGCCGCCGGCGCATCCCGCCGGAGTAGGTGCGAACCAGCCGGTCGGCCGCGTCGGAGAGGTCGAAGGAGGCCAGGAGCTCTCGTGCCCGCTCCCGCGAGGGTGAGCGGCCAAGGTGGTAGAGCTGACCGACCATCTGGAGGTTCTCGAAACCGGTCAGGTTCTCGTCGACTGCGGCGTACTGGCCGGCCAGCCCGATCTGCGCGCGTACCTTCTTGGCGTCTCGGACGACATCGAGGCCGGCGACCCGCGCCGATCCTTCGTCCGGCACCAGCAGCGTGGTCAGGATGCGTACCGCGGTGGTCTTGCCTGCACCGTTCGGCCCCAGCAGCCCGAAGACCGTCCCCTTCTCGACGCTCAGATCGACGCCGCGGAGCGCGTGGACGTCGCCGTAGCTCTTCTCGAGGCGGTTGGTCTCGACGGCGGCGTTGGTGGGCACGTCTCTACGCTAGCGACAGGTGCGTCGAACTTCCCGAGGCGAGGCCCGTTCGATGGAGGCGATCACCGACGCCGACCTCGAACGGCTCGGGCGTGTCGCTGACGCCGACCTCGAGCGCTTCTTCGAACGAAACCCGCACCTGGAGCCCTGGCGCGAGCGGGTTCTGGCCGTCGCGCTTGCGCAGGGTGGGGCGGAGCATCGCCTACGGGGACAGCGGGGGATCTGGGACTTCGACGTGATCGTCTGCTTTGCGAATCCCGGCAGGCGGCCGAAGCTGCTTCGCAGGCAGGTCGTCCACTGGGACTGGGGGAGGTCGAAGTTCGGACGCTGCCCCTTCGACCCGCCGGAGTACACCGGGCGCGCGGTCGACGTGAAGTACTGGGTGATCCCGGGCCGGCACAACCCGGCCGACGCGTTGCGGGCGTGGCTCGAGTCCCGGCTCGCGAAGGCGCCTGATCCGGTTCGGAAGCCTGATCTCGCCCACGAGCCCGTGATCCTGATTCGCCCCCAGGACAGGCTCGGCGAAGTCGTGTGGGATCCCGCGCTCGCGCCACCGGCCAAGCAGACCTCGTCGAAGCTGCGCCGGCGGCCAATCGGGTTGGCACCGCGATGACGGCCGGCGCCCTCTCCGGTCCGGTGGCGGAGATCAACTTCCAGCTCGTGCTCGAGGCGATGGATTCTGCGGCGGATCGGCATCTTCGAGGCCTTGTCCGTGCGCAACGTGTCGACAGCGCAGGCGAGGAAGCACGCGGCACCCAGGGACGTGTTCCAGTTGGCGGCCGCCTGGTCGAGCATCGACCCGGTTGACGGAACGACGTAGCCGGCGACGGCGGATACGCCGAAGAAGATGCAGCCGAGCAGGTTGACGGCGGGTTGCCACCAGCCCTCGCCTCCGCGCACCGGTAGCCATCCGTGCCATCGTTGTCG
>DATFXA010000294.1:0-2903 GCA_035258645.1 Gaiellaceae bacterium | reverse complement strand
GGTTCTTCATGGAAGAGGTTTGCTCGCGAAGGTGTGGCGACGGACGATCCGGGCTGCCGGCAGAGGGTGAGGGGTAGGAGTGCAGAGAACCGGCCCTGGGGGAGCCGACTCCTAGGATCCCGCCGCGAGAGCCATTTCTGCCGGATCGTCGCGACCTGACGAGCATAACAGCTTATTCGGCGAAAGTTGCCCGTTATGCCTAGCGGCCCCAGCGTGCTATTCAACGGTGGACTGATGTCGCTGACCCGACACCAGGCCGTAACTGCCGCCGGCCGAGCGTGATCTCCGCTCGGGGATTATCGGTCACCGTGATGCAGCAGATCGCAATCTGGCTCAATTCGATCGGTCTGGGAGCGTACGCCCAACGCTTCGCCGAGAATGATATCGATTTCTCGGTCCTGCGCTACCTGACCGATCAGGACCTCGAAAAGCTCGGGGTCTCGCTCGGGCATCGGCGGAAGATACTGGCGGCGATCGCGGAACTCGGCGGGGCCGCGTTCGCGATGCCCCAAGCCGTGGCTGAACCAGCTCAGCAGGGCGAGGCCGAGCGACGTCACCTCACCGTGATGATCTGCGATTTGGTGGGCTCGACTGCCCTGTCGGCCCGACTCGATCCGGAGGACATGCGCGCCGTGATTGATGCCTATCACGCCGCCTGCGCCCGTATCACGCTAACTTACGACGGCTTCCTCGCCGAGTTCCGCGGCGACGGAATATTGGCCTATTTCGGCTATCCCCTCGCGCACGAAGACGATGCCGAGCGAACCGTGCGGGCGGGACTGGATATCATTGCCGCCGTTGCCCAACTCGAGACGCGCGCCGGGGAACCGCTCGCGGTTCGCATTGGCATCGCGACTGGCGTCGTGGTGGTCGGCGACCTCAGCCGCGAGGGTGCGTTGCGCGAGCACGCCGTGGTCGGGGAGACGCCGAACCTTGCAGCCCGCCTTCAGGCCTTGGCCGAGCCCGGGACGATCGTCGTCGCCGCCTCCACGCGCCGGCTGCTCGGCGATCTGTTCCGCCTACGCGACCTCGGCCTGCACGAGGTCAAGGGCATTGCCGAGCCGGTCGCGGCGTGGGCGGTGGAGGACGTATCCGATTCCGAGAGCCGTTTTGAGGCGGTCCGCGCGGCGGGTCTAACCGATTTCATCGGCCGCGAGGACGAGATCGACTTCCTGCTGGAACGCCAACGGCTGGCCTGGAAGGGCGAAGGGCAGATCGTGCTGATCTCGGGCGAGCCGGGGATCGGCAAGTCCCGCCTCGCGGCGGCTTTCGCCGAGCGCATCGCCGGCGAGCCGTACACGCGCTTACGTTACCAATGCTCACCCTACCACACCGACAGCGCGCTTCGTCCGTTCATCGCCCAGTTGGAGCGAGCGGCGGGGTTTAAAGCCGACGATGCGCCGGAGCAAAAGCTCGACAAGCTGGAAGCGCTCCTCGCCATGAGCGCACCGGGGGTTCAGACCGTAGCGCCGCTTTTTGCGGTGCTGCTCTCGATCCCGTTCGGTGAGCGGTATCCGCCGCTGGCGCTCAACCCCACGCAGCAGCGCCGCCGGACCCTTGCGGCACTGCTCGATCAATTCGAGGGTCTCGCCCGCCGGCAACCGATCTTGCTCTCGTTCGAGGACGCGCACTGGGCGGATGCCACCTCCCTCGAGCTACTCGATCTGACCGTCGAGCGGATGCGCCAACTACCGGTCCTTGCGCTGTTCACCTTCCGGCCGGAGTTCGAGCCGCCCTGGGTTGGTCTCCCCAACGTCGGCACCTTGACGCTCGGCCGCCTCGACCGGAACGACGTTGAAAACATGGTCGCGCGGGTGACGGGCGGGCGCGTGTTACCCGCCGAAGTGACAGAAGAGATCGTGGTCAAGACCGACGGCAACCCGCTGTTCGTCGAGGAACTGACCAAGGCGGTGCTGGAAGCCGGCATCCTGGTCGAGGACGCCGAGGGGTATCGGCTCGATGGACCCCTGCCGCCGCTCGCTATTCCGGCGACGCTCCACGACTCGTTGATGGCGCGGCTCGACCGCCTGGCGCCGGTGAAGGAGATCGGCCAGATCGGCGCTGCCATCGGGCGCGAGTTCTCTTATTCTCTGCTGCGCGCGGTGGTCAGGCGCGACGAGACGGCATTGAAGGACGCGCTCGCCCAGCTCGAGCAGGCGGAGCTCGTGTTCCGCCGTGGCGAGCCGCCGGAAGCCGTCTACAGCTTTAAGCACGCACTGGTGCGGGACGCGGCCTATGAGAGCCTGTTGAAGAGCCGCCGGCAGCAATTGCACGGTCAGATTGCGCGCACACTAGAGGAGAGATTTCCTGGCGTCGTGGCGAGCGAGCCGGAAATCGTGGCGCGCCACTTCACCGAAGCCGGACTTGTCGATTCTGCCATCAATTACTGGCTCAGGGCTGGCAATCTCGCACTAAGCCGCTCAGCGAACGTTGAGGCCGTCAAGCATCTCAGACAGGGGATCGAGCTGACGCAATCCCAAGCCCCCTCGCCCCAGCGCGTCCGCAAAGAACTCGATTTTTACCTGGCCCTCGGGCCGGCGATAGCGGCAACCGAGGGCTTTGCCAGGCCGGAACCCTGGAGGGTTTTCTCACACGCACGTGACCTGCTGGGCAATGGTGGCACTCTGACGGAACAGATGACTGTTCTCTGGGGCACCTACCTGGCTCACAGCATGCAGGCTGAACATATCGCCGCGCTCGAGGTGGCACGCCAATGCCTGGCGCTAGGCGAACATCATGAGCACCCCGGGGTGTCGGCACTGGGCAACCGGTTCACGGGCCAGACGTTAAACTTCATGGGCGCTTTCGTTGACGCGCGCCTTCACCTGGAGCAGGCCCTCGCCCTCTGCGCTGCCAACCAGGAGACGATCGCCGCTTATCGGAGGTACGGCACCGACGACCAA
>DATFXA010000293.1:0-3773 GCA_035258645.1 Gaiellaceae bacterium | reverse complement strand
CAGTCCATGAAGCTCTCGCAGTACCGCGAGATGACGACACGACCCATCTGCGTTTGAAGAGCGCCTACCGGTCGCGTTTCGTCGAAAGGGCCCGCGCCCGGCCACCGTGCCCCGCCCGAGCCTGGAGGGCGAGGCCGCCGGAACGCGTGCGGGCTCACGTCTCAACCTGCCGCTCTGTCGATCGGTCGGTCGCCGACGGAACGCGCCCGATCGCGGCGCGGTGGTAGGCGCGACTCAAGCAAAAGGCTCGTCGGGTCGACCTATTCACAAGGAGGGGCGCTTGGCGTCGCAAAAAAAGGAGTGGGTATGAACGAGCATCGTCCAGTAGCGAGCTCAGGCGGCGGAGGCCGCGAGGATGTTGCCGCGTGGGAGAAGCGGCCGAGGCCGTCACTGGCAACGCTTCTTGCCGAGGACGGGGTTGCCTCCGAGGAGCAGCTGCGGCTTGCGACCGCGGAGGGAATGGGAAGCGGCGAACGGCTGGGCGAGGTTGTCCTCCGCCGCGGCTGGATCGACGAACGCGGGCTCGCGCAGGTGCTCGCACGCCAATGGCAGCTGCCCTTCCTCGCCGACGCGGACGCTCGGCTCGAGCCCCAGGCACCTCGGCTCCTTCCCGCAGAGCTGGCGAGGGCGCTAGGAGCGTGCCCGGTCGAGGCCGCCGCGCCTCTGCTCGCGCTCGCCGAGCCGAGCGAGCAACGGTTGGCCTCGCTCGCCGCGGCGCTCGGCGACATGGAGCTCGGCTTCGCCGTTGTTACCCCCGGCACGCTCGCTCGGCTCTTTGACGAGCTGGAGCGGGCGGAGCGAGAGGCGGCTTCGGCCCCGCCGAGCGAGGCCGCCCAGGAGGCCGCCGAGGTCGAGCAGCTGGAGCTGCTCGCGGCGGCGATCGATGAGGCGACGCGGGCTCTCGCGACGGTGCGTACTCAGGTCGCGGAGCTGAGCGAGCGACGACAACGGGAGGAGGCCGAGCTCAAGCGGTACCGTGAGCGCCTTGCGCGGCTCGAAGACGAGCGGACGCAGGCTCGCGAAGAGAGGCAGCGGCTCGAGGAGGCGCTCGGCCACCAGCGCGAGCTGCTGGCCACACTGGGGGAACGCCTCGCTGAGGTTCAGGCCCTGCTCGACGATGGCTAGCCGGTGGACTGCGACGCCGGTGTACCCCCTGCGGCGGCGGGGCCGTCTTGGCTCGACCCGTAGCGATCTCGGCGGCTCCGGGGCCGCAAGGCGCCGCTGCTCGCGACCCTGCCACATCATGCGTCCGACCTTCGTCGCCAGCAGCGACAAACGACGAGATGATGCGCACGAAGAACAGCTACCTACTCGGCGAGCACTTGCCCGACGCTCACGTCCGCATTTACGCGGAGGCCAATCACGGCTTTCCTCTCGCAGTATCCGGAGCTGTTCGGCGACCACGTCAGGTGTTCTTGAGCTGCTAGTAGCCCGTGCTCGTCGAGGTCACGATCCGATTTCCGGAGGGGTCGACCACGTACCAGTTCCCGCCGAAGGCGTTGACGCCCTCGCCGTTCGTGTCGCCGGCCTTCTCGTCGCCGGAGAACGTGTAGAGCGGGTGCCCGTTGTAGGTGAGCTGCGCCTTTCCGTCGGACCGCATCGTCGTCGCGACCAATGAGGCCTTCGCGCCGCTGCCGACCGTGGGCGTGCTGGCCCGGAGCGGAGGCCAGTTCGCGGCGCAGGCGCCGAAGCACGAGCTCGTGGTGCCCGAATCCTTTTTGAACAGATAGAGCGTGTGGGCGCGCGAGTTGACGAGAATCTTCCCGAGCCCGACGCTCCCGACGCCGAGGGTCGCCGCCCCTCCGTCCGCGGTCTTCGGCGGCGTGGGCGTCGCGCTTCCGCCACCGCCACAGCCGGCCACCGCGAGCACCGCGACCGGCAGCGCTACGAGAGTGGTGAGGCACGTGATCGGTGCGCTGCGAGTCATGCCTGCACATAGTGCAGAGAACCCCCGAAGTCGGAGCGAAATGCGACCGGTAGGCGCTCGTCAAACGCAGATCGGGCGCGTCGTCATCTGCGGGAACTGCGACAGGAGCGCTCGCGGGGCCGGCGTCAGAATCCTCGCAGGCCTCGGCGGCTCTACGTGGACAGTTCTCTGGTCAGTCGCTCAGAGCTTTCAAACCTGCATCCCGTGCGGCCTCGCGCCCGCTCTATACAGGTGGATGGGTGTACAAGAGCTGTACACGAGGGCGCATGTTTGCGCTCCGAATCGAACCACGGCGCGCCGATGAGAGTGACGCGCTCGACGTCGAGGACGCGCAGGGCCAGCACCGCCGATGCGCACGTGGTTGCGACCGGAACGTCGAGCAGCGCCGACAACCTCGAGGCATCGCCGTCGCCTCGTCGAGGCCGATCACGTATCCGGACGTCGTCGACGCGTGGCCGACGACATCGACCGACTCCCCGGCGAGCGTCTCGGCCGCCTCGCCTAGCAGCGGCGCGGCCGTCAGCGCGCGCAGCCCAAGCGGCGTGGTCGGCGGATCGCCCTCGGGGCCGACAGTCACCGACCTGTCCGCGACACGCAGGACTCGGGTGACGAGGCCGCCTGGCGCCATCGCCGAGAACTCTTCCTCCGGCGCGGTCGCCGCGTGAGGTGTCAGCACCCCAATCCGGATCACGGGTTCCGCGGTGCGCGAGGCGAATCGACCGCTCGACGCGTCAACTCGATCGCCGCTGTCCTCATGGTCGCTGGCCAGGGACAGTCGCAACTGCGCCTACAGGCGCAAGCGTCGCACCTTGTAGGCGACGACCGGCCGCCCGAAGCCCTTCAGCTCGAGGCTGCCAACGGGTGCTGTCTCCACCGCCCCCTCGGTCGCCGCGAAGACGTGCTGACCGATCAACGTCTGGCCGGCAGACGCATGTGTGCTCAACCGGGAGGCAAGGTTCGTTGCGGGTCCGAGAGCGCCGTAGTCGAAACGCCCCTCAAAGCCGATCCGGCCGAGGGTCGCGTACCCAGCCTCGACACCGATTCCGAGCGCCAAGTCGATGCCGCGCTTTCGCCAAGCGGCCGCCAGCTCGCCGAATCGCGCTTGTGCGGCGAGTGCAAGCCGGATTGCTTGAAGCTCGTGCTCGGGAACAGGCAGGGGATCGTTGAAGAAAACCATCACGCCGTCGCCTGCGAAGTGCTCAAGCGTGCCTCCGTACGCGGGGACGAGCTCGCCGAGTAGGGCGTGGTACTCGCGGAGTACGTCGAACAGCTCTTCGGGCGCGGAAGTCTCGGCAAACGTGGTGAAGCCGCGGAGGTCGGAGAAGAGAGACGAGATGTATGCCCGGTGCCCGGCTAGCAGCTGTTCGCCGCCCTCACTCGATAGCAGGTCTGCGACCTGCGGCGAGACGAAGCGAGACAGCTCTGTACGTTGCCGCTCGACTGCTTCCAGGAGGCGGGCGTTCGTGAGTGCAATCGCGGCCTGGTCGGCGAAGGTCTGCACGAGCCCGATGTGCTCGCTCGTGAACGGCTCTGGCTCTCGACGCACGACCACGACCACGCCGATCAAGTCGTCCTCGACCATGATCGGCACTCCGAGCATCGTGCGGAAGAACCGCGGTCCTTGGTAGGTGTATTCCGGGTCGGCCAAGACGTCCGGAATGTGGACCGGCCTTCGCTCGACCGCTGTGCGCCCGGCCGCACTCGTCCGGTCGAGCGAATGCGGATGCTCGCGGTCGTACTGCTCACCGGCCCGCTCGCCTTCGTGTGCGCCCACGTGGAGGAGCCCGTCCTGTAGAAGCCAGATGGACCCGTGATCGGCTTCGCAAAGTCGCCTGCATGCCTCTGC
>DATFXA010000292.1:0-2299 GCA_035258645.1 Gaiellaceae bacterium | reverse complement strand
TAGCTCGAGTAGACGATGGTCCTCAGCAAGACACGGCGCTCGTCGGGTCGATAGTCGCCGGCGCCGCGGTGCATCGTCGCGAGCTCGTCCCACATGAGCAGGTCGCCGACGCGCCACTGGTGGTAGTAGACGAACTCGTCGCGGGTCGAGTGGTCGGCGAGCTCGTCGATGAGCGCCCAGGCCTCGTCGCGGGGCATACCCTGGAAGCCATGGGTGTGCAGCGGATTGACGAAGAGGATCGGCCGCCCGGTCACGGGGTGGGTGACGACGGCCGGCCGCGCCTTCTCGGGATAGGCGCGATCGATCCGCTGATCGGGGTCGCCCGCGTAGAGCCGGACACCGGCGGGTCCATCGTGGCGGCCGTGCAGCCCGACCATGCCCGCGAGCCGCTGCTTCATCTCGGCCGAGAGCGCCTCGTAGGCGGCCCGCATGTCGGCGAACATCGTCCCGCCCTTCGACGACGGCACTTCCTTGGCGTGCAGGATCGCCAGACGCGGGAGCACGTCCTCGTACGGTGAGTCGGTGTGCCAGTCGGTCGCGCGCTTGACCCCGAACCAGTCGATGTTGCCCTCCTTGTGGACGTTGGTCAGCCACGACACGTCGGGATACTCGGCATGGCGATAGTCGACCAGCGAGTGACGCTTCGGCGTGCCGAAGCAGCGCCCGAATGCCGCCAGCTCGCGCGCTCCCAGATCCTGGTCGCGGAAGATCAGGACGGGATGGCTCGCGAAGGCGCGTTCGACCCAGGCCAGAGTTTCCGCATCCAGCGGCCGCGCCAGCTCGATGCCGAGCGCCTCGGCAGCGAACGTGCCCTCGATTGGACGAAGCGTCACAGTGCCGATCATCGCTCGCTCCTCCTCGTGGCTCGATGGCCCGGGCTCATACTTAAATCGGGTGCGCTTGCTCGTCAACGGTTATCCGCGTGCCTTGCCGTAGGCCTCCTGGCGCTCACGATCGCCGCACGGGCGGCGCCCGCCCTCGCGCAGGCGCCCGCCTCCACGGCCGAGCGCGAGGTCACGTTGACCGTCACCGTCGTGCCTCGATCGGCATCGGGCGCGTTCCGGGATACCACGCTCGTCTACCTGGACGGCCGGATCGACGCCGGTGCGCCGGATCGACTCTCGAAGGCGCTGGACGGGATCAACGGCCGGACCGCGATCTGGCTGAACTCCGCTGGGGGCAACCTGTTTGCTGGCATGCAGCTCGGCCGGATCATCCGCCGGCACGGCGCCTCGACCAACATCATCGACGCGCGCACCCTCCTGCCGGGCCGATGCTACAGCGCATGCTCGCTGGCCTTCCTGGGAGGGGTCTATCGCTTCGGCGACAACGGCGCCCGCTACGGAGTTCACAGCGCGTCGCTCGGCCCCGCCGGCGAAAGCGCCGATCGAGTGTCGGACCTCTCCGGGGCGGTCGGCAGCTACATTCGCGAGATGGATGTCGATGTGCGCCTGCTCGACCTGTGGACGAAAGCACGGCCCGACCAGATGTACGTGCTGTCCCGGAAGGAAGCCGAGGATCTCGGCGTCGTCAACAACGGCAGAAAGCCGTCGGAGTGGAGTGTTGCGCCGGGCGCCGGCTCTCGACTGCAAGGTCGTCAGGTCACCGTCGACGGAACCGGGACCGTATTCTTCTCGTGCGACGGCAAGCAGACGCTCCTTGGCTCGGCCTACGAAGCCGAGGGCACCGGCCAGCGCCGGGACTCACGGGAAGGGAGCTACTGGCTGACGATCGACGGAAGCGACGCGGCCGCTCTGACGGCGAGGCGCGCCCCTGACGGCGATGGCCTTCGCCCGACGTTCGCCTTGCCGCCCGATCTGGTTCGTCGCGCGAGGCTCGCCAGACAGATCGGTCTCCGTTCGCCTTCGATCAGCTACGGCGTCGACGTCGACGACCGATCGGCGCCGATCGTTCGGAGCTTCCTGGGCAACTGTCTTCGAGGGCAGGCGAAGTAGCGGCCGGCGTCAGGCAAGTCGCCCGGACGCCGCGGAACCTCGCCCGATGCGTTGCTCCAATTCCTCCGGCCGTTCGCCGAAGAGGCTGGATGTTCTGACGTTCGCGACGATTCCATCGTTGGCACTTCGGATGCTACTGCGTGCGCTCAGCCCGAAGCTGCCAAGGATGGATGACAGCGCCCGAGGATGAGGCGACAGGAGACGATATGAGCGAGCCGCGCCCGTTGCCCTATTGCTTCTATCCCAGCGCCTCGGACGTCGCGCAGCACGGCATGCAGACACTCCCGGCGAGCCTGCCGCTCGTCGATTTCGAGCGCGCCCGGCCGTACCGGAGCCTGCGATAT
>DATFXA010000291.1:0-6230 GCA_035258645.1 Gaiellaceae bacterium | reverse complement strand
CTCCATTCCTCGCGCGGGTATCCGACCAGGTCCTCGATCTGGCGGCCGACGAGGCGCGTCTCGTTCCGATCGCCGACGTCGTAGACCCACGGGACGAGCGGCAGCCCCTCGGTCAGGTCTCGATACTTGCGTTCGGCGTCTCGATACTTGCGGTCTGCATCGACCAGCTCCCGCCCGCGGCGATCGAGGCGCTGCGCGATCAGCCAAGCCACGGCTGCGGCCACCACCGAGAGCCCTCCGGCGATCGCGAGTTGCTTGGCAAGGTCGGTGACGAAGAAGAACGGCACGGTGATCGCCGCCGTCAGGATGAGTACGGCCAAAGCGACCAACCACGGACGCGAGGTGAGAGACCTCGTATGAAGCACTGGGACGGCCTGAGCCTAGCTCCGAGAGCGCGGAGTCACAACTCCCAGGTTCGGGATCGGGGCCGGAGCCCCTCTCAGTCAGTGCCTGAGCCGGAGCCGTCCCCACTGAGGTTGTTCGCGCCTGAGTCGCCGCTGCTTGACTCGCCCGACTCGCCACCCGAGCCGCCTTCCGACAGGTGACCGCCTCCGTCCGACCTGACGGTCTCGGTCTTGACGATCTCGGTCGGCTCCGTAGAAGAGACCGGTGCAGAAGTGCCTTGCCCTTCCGTTTCTCGCCCGTCGCGGCCAGACGAGCTGCCCGATCCGCGGTCGTGCTCGATGGCCCGATGCTCGGCCACCTCTTCGCGCCGATCCGCGAACGGAGCGCCGCGCTCGATCTTTTGCTCGGGCGTCTCGCTGGCAACCGTCGGTCGCGCAGGCGGGCGAGTCCGCGGCTCGGCCGCGACCTCCCGTTTCGAGCGCGCCGTATCGGCGCGATGGTGAGCGGCCGGCATGACCCCTGTCGCTCCTGTGGTGAGAAACGCCGCGCCAGCGCCGACGCTTGCCAGCTTCGCCAGCAGGGGCGCCGAACCAACCTTGGCAACGGTCGCCGTCGAGTCGGACGGTGTGACGGAAAACTGCCCGAGAAGATCCCGGATGCCGGTCGGGAGGGAGGCCGCCGCAGCCGCCGCGGCGCGGAGCGACTCGCGTACCCGCTGACGAGCCCGGAACAACAGCGATTCGACGGCGGGCGCGGTCACGCCGAGGGCCACTGCAAGCTCGTCGTAGGAGAGGCCACTGAACTCGCGGAGGACGAAGGCGCTGCGTTGCCGGCCCGGAAGCTCGGCGAGGGCGCGGCGCAGAGACTCGACCTCGACGGCTCGCGCAGCCTCGTCCGCCGGATCCGAGGTCGCGGAGTACGCCTCGGCGACGGGCAAAGGCCGCCGCATCTGCTGCTGGATTCGGGTGCGGCATTCGTTTCTCGCAATCGTCGCGAGCCAGGCGGGCGGGTCACGTGGGACCGTGCCCGCCAGAAGGGCGGTATAGGCCGACAGAAAAGTCTGCTGTGCGGCGTCCTCGGCTTCGTGCGGGTCGCGCAGCATCCCGTGACACGTGCCCAGCACGAGCGGCGCGTGCGCATCGAAGAGCTCCGCGAGTAGGCGCGCGGGCCGCCCCGGCTGCGGGCGGCCTGCGTGCGAAGCCTCGGAACCGGCGCTAGCCGTCGCCCCCTCCGTCGTCGTCGCCGCCACCGTCGTCACCTTGGTCGTCGTCCTCGTCATCCGCCCTGACAAGCGTGAAAGTCGTGCCGGAGAGCGTCACCTTCAGCTCGACGTTGTCGCCCGGCTTCAGCGCCGGCAGTGTCGTCCCTGGCGGGACGACGACGTGGATCGTCGAGGCACCCACCTGGAGCACGATCTCCCCGGCGGTCGTGGGCGTCGCCGGCGTCACCGAGCCGACCTTCCCTTCGAGCTCGAGCTTTTGCGCCTCGCCGACCTCGTCGACGTCCTCCTGGTCGAGGTCGTTGTCGTTCGTGTCGACGGTGACGTTGACGATGGTGCCGGGCTGAGGGCCGGAACCGTGATCGTTCAGCGCGAAGGACTGGCGCGTCCGGATGGCGAGAACGCTGTGGCCCGCGGCCAAGAGATAGCCGCCGCGCAAGCGCTTCGCGACCACACCGTGGATCCGTGCATGGTGCGCTCGGCCGCGAACGAGCACGCGCCTGGCGCTAAACGTTCCGTCGGAGAGTCTGCGGGCAGCCACCACGAGGCGGGCGCCGACCCGCGTCGTCAGGCGGTGCGTGTGAACTACGCGGAGGATCCCGGTCGGGGACGCGACGATCAGCGCGTGTCTCCGGACCTGCTTGCCGACGACGATGCCGTGAAAATTGGCCGCGCCGGCCGCGGCGGGAAAGGCGATCGCGCAGGCCGCGACAAGCGGCAAGACGAGCTTCTTTTTCATGTCGATCTCTCTTTCGGCTCGGGAGAGGTATCGGATTCGCCCTAAGGACTAACGAGCGGCGCGAATCTTGCGGCTCCCTCGAACGAGGGAGGAAAGTTCAGGCAGGCGTGGCGACCGTTGCGCCGGCGAAGGCACGGCGGAGCCGAACGAACAGCGCTTCGAGGGCCAGCGGCGCGTTCAGGTTGAACTCGGCGAAGTTCCGCCAGGCCTCGCGGGCGAGCTCGGCCGCCTCTTCGGCGCCGGCGAGCCGCTCAACTGAGGCGTCCTCGCGCAGTTCGTCGGCGTGGTCGCAATGGACGGCGGTCTTGGCCCCGGCCGAAAAGGCGACGAGATCCCGGTACCAGGCCGCGAGCTCCTCGAGGGCCGCGAGTAGCTCCTCTCGCTCGCCGCCGCGGGCCGCTCGGCGAAGCCGCTGCTCGGTCTCCCGCTCGGTCAGCTCGAGGCCTTCCAGCCCAGCCTCGGCGGCCTCGCGTGCCTGCTTCGCGCGCGCGCGCGAGCCCGCTACGACCTGCTCGGCCGCCTCCCCTGCGGCGAACTCGGAGGCGAGGTAGACGGAGCGCGCAAGCTTGAGCCGCTCCGCCCTGCGCTCGGCGGCGGCATCGTCCAGCAGTAACGCGGCGCGGTCGAGCCTTCCCGCCGCAACACGGGCGATCGCGGTCGCTTCGTCGGCCGGCAACTCCGGCGCCTGGGCCGTGATCGCCTCCCGCACCGCCCTCTCCGAGAGGCGGCGGAAGGGCACCGGCTGGCAGCGCGACCGGATCGTCTCGGGTAGCGAGCCGATCTCGTCGGCGACGAGGACGATCACGGCGTAGGTGGGGGGCTCCTCGAGATCCTTCAACAGGGCGTCGGCCGCTTCCTCGTTCATCGAGTGCGCGCCGAAGATCAGGTAGACGCGCCGGTCAGCCTCGAATGGGCGCATGTGCAGGTCGTGCCTGAGGTAGCGGATGGCGTCGATCCGGATCTGGTCTCCGAGCGGCTCGAGCACGTAGAGATCCGGGTGCGAGCCCCGCTCGACGCGCGCGCTGTCGCCCAGTAGCTCGGCGGCGAAAGCAGTCGCCATCGCGCGCTTCCCGACACCGGGCGGCCCGTGGAACAGGTAGGCGTGCGCGAGCGCGTCATCGAGCGCCGCGCGTAGGAGGCGCTTGGCTTCGGGTTGCTCAGAGACTTGCTCGAACGCGTCCAAAGATCTCCTTGGCAATCTCTCCCGGCGGGCGGCTGCCGTCGACGGCTTCGATCCGCTGGGGGAAGGTTTCCGCGAGCAGACGATATGCGTCGGCGACCTGACGGCGGAACTCGTCGTCCTCACGCTCGATTCGGTCGCCGGTGTCGCCGACCCTGAGCGCCGCCTGACGGGGGTCGATCTCGAGCAGGAAGGTACGGTCGGGCAACCGCTCGCCGATCGCCGGCAGGTTGAGCTGCAGCACCCGGTCGATCCCGAGGCCGCGCGCGAAGCCCTGGTAGGCGAGCGAGGAGTCGAGGTAGCGGTCGCAGATGACGACGGCGCCACGCTCGAGGGCGGGATCGATCACCTCCTCCACGAGCTCCGCGCGGGCGGCAGCGAACAGCGCCGCCTCGGCCCACGGCGCTATCCCGTTCCCCGTCAGCAGCAGCTCGCGTACCCGCTCGCCAAGCGGTGTCCCGCCGGGCTCCCGTGTCGTCACCACGTCGCGGCCGGTCCCCCGAATGGCGTCGGCGAGCAGCTCGGCCTGGGTGGACTTCCCCGAGCCGTCGAGGCCCTCGAACGTGATGAACATCCGCGACCTAGGATACGGAGCCTTGCGGGCGATCGTGACAGGCGGCGCGGGCTTCATCGGCTCGCATGTCGCGGAGGCGCTCGTCGCCCGCGGCGACGAAGTGCACGTGCTCGACTCGCTCGCGACCGGGAGCCCCGAGAAGGTTCCGGACGGCGCCGAACTGCACGTCGGCGACATCCGGTGGGGCGATTCGACGCTGTTCGACTCCGTGCGACCCGAGCTCTGCGTTCACCTCGCAGCCCAGGCAGACGTCAACACGTCGGTCGAGCGGCCCGACTACGACGCCGAGGTGAACGTACTGGGAACGCTGCGCGTCCTGGAGGCCGCACGCGCGCACGGGACGCACGTCGTCTTCGGCTCGACCGGCGGCGCGATCTACGGCGAGTGCGACGGCCCGGCGGCCGAGGATGCGCCGCGCCGTCCGATCTCGCCCTACGGCATCTCGAAGCTTTCCGGCGAGGAGTACGTGGCGGGCTGGAACCGGCTGCATGGGACCCGGCACATCTCGCTTCGATTCGCGAACGTCTACGGGCCGCGGCAGGAGGCGAGCCTCGAGGGCGGCGTGATCGCGATCTTCCTCCAGCGGCTCGCGGCAGGCGAGGAGACGACGATCTTCGGCAGCGGCGAGCAGACGCGCGACTTCATCTACGTCGGCGACGTTGTTAGCGGCGTCCTGGCCGCGGCCGAGCATGAAGGCGGCGTGTACAACATCGGCACCGGTGTCGAAGTGTCTGTGAACGAGTTGCACGCGGTCTGCCGGCGCGTGACCGGGATCGAACGCGAGCCCGTCTACGCGGAGGCCCGCGCGGGCGAGATCATGCGCAGCGTCATCGACCCGTCGCTGGCCGCGCGCGAGCTCGATTGGCGACCCCGGCAGTCGCTCGACGAGGGCCTGAGGCTGACGTGGGAAGGCTTGCAGGAGGCTGTGAGCCAGTAGCGAACTCGACGCTCCCGATGGAGCACGCAGTCCAGTTCGAGCCCGTTTCGCCATGGCGGACGACCGCAATCGTTGCCACGGGCGTCGCCGCGCTCGAACTGGTGGCGCTGATCGTTGCGGGGACCGTCTTGCTTGGCCGGTCCGTCGTGAGCCACGGCGGCAGCGTTGCAGCAAAGCCTCTCGCGAGCCGCCCGGTGACGGCGAAGCGTCCCCGGGCTCCGAGCCTGCCGCGCGCGAAGACGCGCATCGTCGTCCTGAACGGAAACGGCGAAGCCGGCGCTGCCGCGACCGAAGCGTCAACGCTTCGCGCGCGCGGGTACAAGATCTCCTCGGTCGGCAACGCGGAGCACCCGACCGCGGGCCCGACGCTCGTCATGTATCGCCCAGGGTTCGCCCCGGAAGCGCGGCGCCTCGCCCGCGACTCCAGAATTGGGGTCGTAACCGCCCTCGACGGGGTTCGGCCCGGCAGCCTCCGCGGCGCGCAACTGGTCGTGGTCCTCGGGACCTCCTAGTAACAGACTGTTACTAAGAAAGACACGCCCCCAAGCTACGGACCGGCCACGAAGTCGAGCACAGCGTCCGGCGACTTGATGCGGAAGCTCGACTCGAGCAGCATCTCTCCGACCCGGGAGGGGCGCTGTTGCGCACGGAGCTCGTGCACGATCACTCTGACCTGCTGGTAGCTGGGCCGGATCAGGCCGAGACCTTCGGCAACCATCCCGAGACGGCGGTTCGTTTCGGCGATCGGGAGCGTCGGATCGTCGAGCCGCACAAGCGCCGCGATGAGCCGTTCGTCAATCCGCGGACCGCAAGTCGTGAGGATCCGGGCCGGCCAGGCACTAACGAGCACGACGGCAGTGTCGCCGTCACTTCAACTCGGAAGCGCAACGTATTCGAACCGAAATACCCTTGTAACAGTCTGTTACTAACGGTTGGTAGCGTCGGGCCCGTGGCGAAGCAGCGAGACATGGTCGGCTCAGGCGCCGCGGTCGCCCAAAGCGAAGACGCCGGAGCGGCGGGCCTCCGCCACTACGTGCATCATCGGTCACCGTGACCGAAGCCGACCCGATTAAACAGGCCGAGATCGACTACCCCCACGCCGTCGGCGAAGAGGGCCGCGCCTGGCTCCGCAACAAGCCGTTCCACCACGACCCGCGGATGACGTCGCGGCTGCTGATCGACTTCGGCCACATCCTCCAGATCCTCGACCTACACGCCGGCATGAGCCTCGTCGAG
>DATFXA010000290.1:0-2315 GCA_035258645.1 Gaiellaceae bacterium | reverse complement strand
CCCACCATTTGACAGGGGCGGCATTCCGCGCCAGTGTCCCCCGCTTCTCGGGCTGAGTGCCTGCAAGAGGGCCGCGATCGGCATCTCCCCTCCCCTCGGGCCACCGCGACCGACCGCAATCCCACGCAGCTCCGAGTCCGACGGCGCCCCGAGTCGGCCTTGCCGCAGAGTCCGCCGGGGTGCCGTTGGACACAGCTCCCACGGTTTAGCATCCCGGCCGTGCTCGACCCCAGCGTCTTCAAGGCATACGACGTCCGCGGCATCTACCCGACGGAGGTCGACGAGGAAGGCGCCTACGCCATAGGGCGGGCGTTCGTCGAGCAGTTCGAGCCGAAGCGGATCGCGGTCGGGCACGACATGCGGGTGACCAGCCCCGCGTTGGCGGAGGCGGCCACCGACGGAGCGGCGGACGCGGGCGCCGAGGTACTGGTGCTCGGGCTCGTCGGCACCGAGATGCTCTACTTCGCGGTCGGCGACCTGGGGCTCGACGGTGGCATCGCGGTCACTGCCTCGCACAATCCCAAGGAGTACACCGGCCTGAAGATCGTCCGAGGCGGGGCACTGCCGGTCGGCGGTGAGTCTGGACTGCTTGAGATCCGCGACCGGGCGGTGGCGATCACCGCCCGGTCGGAAACGGGCGCGAGGGGCCGCGTCGAGCCCTACGACATCTGGCCGGCCTACATCGACCGGGTGCTCTCCTTCGTGGACGTCCAGTCGATCAAGCCCCTCAAGGTCGTGATCGACGCTGCCAACGGGATGGCCGGTGAGATGCTCCCGCCGGTCCTCGAGCGGCTGCCGATCGACGCCGTCCGCTATTTCTTCGAGCCCGACGGGACGTTTCCGAACCACCCTCCCAACCCGCTGCTACCGGAGAATCGCGAATTCATCGTCGCCAAAACGCTCGAAGAGGACGCCGACCTCGGCGCCGCATTCGACGGCGACGCCGACCGCTGCTTCTTCGTCGACGACACGGGCGAGTTCGTGCCGGGCGATTTCGTCACCGCCCTGTTCGCGGCCTCGCTGCTCGAGAAGGAGCCCGGGGCCAAGATCATCTACGACCTGCGGGCGAGTTGGGCCGTGCCGGAGACCGTCGGGCGCGCCGGCGGCGTGCCGCTGATCAACCGCGTCGGCCATGCGTTCATCAAGCAGCGGATGCGCGAGGAGGGAGCGGCGTTCGGAGGCGAGGTCTCGGGTCACTACTACTTCCGGGACTTCTCGCAGGCCGACTCGGGCGTGATTCCTTTCCTGCTGATGCTCGAACTGGTCTCCAAGGACGGCCGGAAGCTCTCGGAGATCCTCGCCGGCTATCGAGGCCGCTACTTCCTGACCGGCGAGATCAATACCGAGGTCGACGACGTGCCCGCAAAGCTGCAGACGTTGGAGCAGCGCTTCGGCAGTGAGGGCGCGGTGAGCCACCTCGACGGGCTCTCGGTGGACGCCGGCGACTGGCACATGAACGTTCGGCCGTCGAACACGGAACCGCTGCTGCGGCTGAATCTCGAGGCGCGGACGCCCGAGCGCATGGAGCGCAAACGCGACGAAGTGCTTGCGGCCATTCGCTCGTGACGATCGAGCTTGGCCACGTCACCGACCGGATGCCGCCCTTCAAGTACGCGGCCTTCACGCGCGTCGGCTTTTCCGACACCGACGCACAGGGCATCGTCTACTACGGCCGTTACCTTCCTTACTTCGACCTCGCCAGGGTTGAGTACCACCGTCATCTTGACCTGCTCGACGAAGCGATGGGTGAGCAGCAGTTTGTGATGCGCGCCTCCTCGGTCGAGTACTTCGCCCCCGCCCGGTTCGACGACCTGATCGAGATCTTCATCCGCATGCGCAAGATCGGCCGGACGAGCGCGACCTACGAGTGCGCCGCCTACCGCGTCGAGGACGATGTGCTGATGGTGACGGCGGCGCAGACGCTCGTTCTGGTCGACCTGGCCGACCGCCTGGCTCGCCCGATCCCGGACTGGTACCGGGACGCGATCCGAGGCTTCGAAGGCGAA
Organism: Gaiellaceae bacterium; assembly: GCA_035258645.1. Classification (GTDB taxonomy): domain Bacteria; phylum Actinomycetota; class Thermoleophilia; order Gaiellales; family Gaiellaceae; genus 13-2-20CM-68-14. The sequence goes on along the minus strand of DATFXA010000290.1, from coordinate 309 downwards.
GACTGCGAAATCGCGGCCGCCTGAGTCGCATCGGGCGCAATCTTTCATCGCCGCAAGCGCCGGGGTCGTTGTTCTCGGGAAAAGTGCAAAAGCACTGTTCGCGACCGAGCGCGCCGGGCGCCCGCTGCCGTCCTCGAAGCTGCGGGCGCCACAGCACTTGCGCTGACCTCTCCCCTCTCTCGTTGTAAAGACGATCGAGGAAACGCGCTATCCCTCGTTCCAGGTACCCCACACATTCGAGGGACGATCCCTCGTTCGAGGGATTCGCCTTCGCGGCGTTCAATTCGTCACATTTTCGCTGCAAACCAG
>DATFXA010000289.1:0-8145 GCA_035258645.1 Gaiellaceae bacterium | reverse complement strand
GGCCGGCGCCCGGGTGCAGATTGGAGCACGCGTCGACGATCTCGCCGAGCTCGACGCGGACGCCGTCGTCCTTGCGCTGCCGCCAGAGGATGCGTCACGCCTGCTCGGTGAAAACTGGACGTTCGATCACTCGCCGATCGTCAGCGTCCACCTCCTCTTCGACCGCGTCATCCTGCGGCAGCCCATGGCCGCGCTCCTCGGCAGCGACGCCCACTGGATTTTCGATAGGAGCGCGCTGACGGGGCGGGGCCCGTCAGAGAAAGCTCCTGTCCGCGATAGCGGACCAGTGGCGGTGGTTCGGGGGAACCGGGAGGTTCCCCCGTGGCCACCGGGAGCGCAGTATCTGACTGTCGTCTCGAGCGCCGCGCCGGAGCTGCTGGAGATCCGTGGCCGCGAGCTGGTCGACCTGATCGCGGGTCAGGTGACCGAGCGGCTCGGTCCCGCGGACGTCCTCTGGTCCCGTGTGAGCAAAGAGCCGGAGGCCACGATCGCCGTCAGGCCGGGCCTGAACCGCCCGCCGGCTGCCCGCGAGGAGCTGGCGCTCGCAGGGGCGTGGCTGGCGGCGCCCTGGCCGCCGACCATGGAGGCCGCGGTGCGAAGCGGCCGGGTGGCTGCGCGTACGTTGTCAGAAGTGGCGACTGAGGTGACAGTGTGACACTCGCACGGGACAGAACCGGGTTCGCTCTCGAACGGGCCGTGGACCGCGCGACCGAGCGGCTGCTCGAGCTCCAGCACCCCGAGGGCTGGTGGGTCGGCGAGCTCGAGTCGAACGCGACGATGATCGCGCAGCACCAGTTCTGGCACCACTTCCTCGGCTTGCGGACGCCGGAGCTCGACCGCAAGATCGCGAACGAGCTGCTCGCGCGCCAACGCGTTGACGGCACCTGGTCGATCTGGTTCGAGGGGCCGCCTGATCTCTCGACGACGATAGAGGCCTACACCGCGCTCAAGCTCGCGGGGGTCGATCCGGGCCCCCTCGCGCGCGATTTCATCCGCGGCGAGGGCGGGGCCTCGCGCGCGCGCGTGTTCACGAAGTGCTTCCTGGCGCTGCTCGGCCACTGGCCGTGGCAGTGGGTCGCCCGGATGCCGCCCGAGGTGATCCTGCTCCCGCCCGACGGGCCGTTCTCGGTCTACAACTTCTCATGCTGGGCTCGGCAGACGGTCGTGCCGCTCTCGGTCGTGCAGGCCCTCCGGCCGGTGCGGCAGGCTCCGATCGACCTGCGCGAGATCGGCGCGCGCGCCGGCCAGACGAAGCCGCCGCCTCGGCCTGGCCCGATCCGCCGGGTTGCCTTCGCGACCGCGGAGCGCTGGGTCCGGGACCGGCAGGAGGCCGACGGCTCCTGGGGCGGGATCCAGCCCCCGTGGGTCTGGTCGATGATCATGCTCGCAGCCCTGGGCTACGGGTTCGAGGACGAGTCGCTCCGGGCCGCGGTGGATGGCTGGCAGGGCTTCACCATCGACGAGGGCGACCGTCTGCGGCCAGAGGCCTGCCAGTCGCCGGTCTGGGACACAGCGCTTGCGGTCATCGCGTTGCTCGACGCAGGCGTGTCGCCGAGTCACGCCGCCCTGCGCCGGGCGGGCGAGTGGCTCGTCGACGAAGAGGTGAACGTCCGCGGAGACTGGTCGATTCGCAAGCCGGATCTCCCACCCGGGGGCTGGGCGTTCGAGTTCGAGAACGACCTCTACCCGGACGTCGACGACACGGCGGTCGTCGCGCTCGCGCTCCGGGGCCTCGGCTTCGGCGAGGACGCCGTCGACCGCGGTCTCGCATGGACCACCGGGATGCAGTCGCGCAGCGGCGGCTGGGGCGCGTTCGACGTCGACAACGAGGCGCACTGGCTCTACAAGCTGCCGTTTTGCGACTTCGGCAAGGTCACGGACGAGCCGAGCGCCGACGTGACCGCTCACGCCCTGGAGGCGCTTGCCCCCGAGCCCCGCTACGGCACCGCCGTCGAGAGCGGGCTCGAGTGGTTGCTCGCCGAGCAGGAAGAGGACGGGTCCTGGTTCGGGCGCTGGGGCGTCAATCACGTCTACGGAACCGGCGCAGCGCTCCCCGCCCTTGCCGCCTGCGGGCTTCCCCCGGAGCACCCCGCGATGCGGCGGGCGGTGACCTGGTTGCGGGCCGTGCAGCAGCCGGACGGGAGCTTCGGGGAGGACATTCGCTCGTACGCCGACCCGAGCTGGCGCGGCCGCGGGCATCCAACTCCTTCTCAGACCGCCTGGGCCCTATTAGGCTACGTCGCTGCGGGTGACGGCGAGTCCGATGCAGCCACCCGCGCCGCAGACTGGCTTTGCTCCGAGCAATTGGCGAATGGCGATTGGCACGAAGAGCACTACACAGGGACGGGTTTCCCGCTTGACTTCATGATCCGGTATCACCTCTACCGTCTGCACTTCCCGCTCATGGCCCTAGGTCGTCTACGAGAAAGGCTCGCCGGATGAAATTCCCACTCCGCTCGACGATCCAGATCGGCAGCTACGTCGCGAAGCAGAAGCGGACAGGCGCTCGCTTCCCGCTCGTCCTCATGCTCGAGCCGACGCTCGCGTGCAACATCGCCTGCATCGGCTGCGGGAAGATCCGCGAGTACGAGTCGAACAAGGCCCGGCTCTCGGTCGAGGAGTGCGTCGACGCCGGCGTCCAGTGCCCTGCGCCTGTGGTCTCGATCTGCGGCGGCGAGCCGCTCGTCTACAAGGGAATCGAGGACGTCGTCGCGGGAATGCTCGAAATGCAGAAGAACATCGAGCTCTGCACGAACGCGCTCAAGCTCGAGGAGTTCCTCTCGGTCTTCAAGCCGAACCCGAGACTGACCTTCGTCGTCCACCTCGACGGCATGCGGGAGATCCACGACTACATCTGCGACTACCCGGGGCTCTGGGACCTTGCCGTCGACGCGATCAAGGCCGCGCGCAAGGAGGGCTACCGCGTCACGACGAACACGACCATCTTCAAGGAGACGAAGGTCGAGGACGTCCTCCAGATGATGGATTACCTGACGAACGAGGTGGGAATCGACGGCATGCTGGTCGCGCCCGGATACCAGTACTCCCAGATCGACCCGAACCTGACGATGACACGGTCAGAGCACGAGCAGAAGTTCAGGATCATCAAGGCCGCCGCGAAGAAGAACGGGTACCGCTGGCTCGCGAGCCCGGTCTACCAAGAGTTTCTCGCCGGCGAGCGGAAGTTGGCATGTGCACCGTGGGGCTCGATCACCCGCAACCCGTACGGCTGGAAGGGCCCGTGCTACTTGCTCACGGACGGGATCTTCCCGACCTACGACGCGTTGCTCGAAGGCATCGAGTGGGAGGACTACGGCCCTGGCAACGACCCGCGCTGCGAGCACTGCGGAATCCACTCCGGCTTCGAGCCGTCGGCGGCGCTCGTCGCGGCAGACAGCCTCAAGGAAGGCGTTCGGAGCATGGCTTGGACGCTGACGGGCTAGCTGGTCAGGGGCTGGCATTTGCGTGCGCAATGACAGTCGAGGAGCGGATCGCCAGGCGGCTCGGTCCAACCATCCGCATCGGGCTCGGTGCCGCGAACGGTTTTCCGGCTGAGGGGCGCTTCGTCTCGTTCGGGATCGCTGGTGCGCTTCGTCCCGGCCTCGAGGTCGGAACCGTGATCGACGCAACCCGCGTGGTCGACGAGCACGGCGAGGTGCTCTGGGAAGGCCCGCCGCTCGGAATCCACGGCGCCCAGACCGGGACGATCCTCGGCGTGAGCCGGATCATCGACGATCCCTCGGAGCGTGCGAGCCTGCACGAATCGAGCGGCGCCGACGCTGTCGACATGGAATCGGGCCCCCTCGCGCGGGCAGGGCAGCTGGCCGGTTGCATCCGCGCGATCAGCGACGCGCCGGGCCGGGAGCTCGCCGGACTGGCCGAGGGCGCTCGCCTGAACGGCGAGGTCGACTACGTGGGCCTGGTCCGCGGCTTCCTCCACGCGCCGCGCGAGACAGCCCGCGCCGCGCGTGACGCGCGCCGGGCGCTCAAGAGTCTGGAAGCCGTGGCTTGTGAGTAAGCGCGTCCTCTTAGCGGCTCCGCGGTCTTTTTGTGCGGGCGTCGACCGCGCGATCGAGATCGTCGAACGGCTGCTCGACCAGCACGGGCCACCGGTCTACGTGCGCCATCAGATCGTTCACAACGAGCACGTCGTCCGCCGGTTGGAGGCGCTCGGCGCCGTCTTCGTCGAGCACGAGGACGAGATTCCGGCGGGGGAGATCTGTGTGCTCTCGGCCCACGGCGTCGCGCCGGCGGTGAAAGAGAACGCCGAGCGGCGCGGGCTCCGCGTGGTGGACGCCGTTTGCCCGCTGGTCTCCAAGGTCCACGCCGAGGCGCGGCGTTACGCGGACAGCGGCCACGTCGTCGCGCTGGTCGGCCATGCCGCTCACGTCGAGGTGATCGGGACGAGCGGCGAGCGGCCGGAGTCGACGGTCGTGATCGAGTCGCCGGAGGACGCCGAGCGGCTCGATCCCGGCGGCAGGCCGATCGCGGTCATCACGCAGACGACGCTCTCGCTGGACGACGTCGCGTCGACGGTCGAAGCGCTTGCGGGCCGGTTCGGGAACCTCAAGCGGCCGGCTGCGGACGACATCTGCTACGCGACGCAGAACCGCCAGGACGCCGTCAAGAAGATGGTTGCTCAGGGCGCGACGCTGATCCTGGTGATCGGCTCGGAGACCAGTTCCAACGCGCAGCGGCTCGTCGAGGTCGCCCACCTGCACGGAGCCGCCGCGACGCTGATCGACGGGGAGCGAGACATTGCTCGGGATCTGCTCGACGGGCACGGCACGATCGGTCTGACCGCAGGGGCCTCGACGCCCGAAGAGCTCGTTCAGGCTGTCGTCGGCCAGCTTGCGGCTGCCGGCTATGGGGAACTGGACGAGGTCGAGGTCGCGCGCGAGGACGTTCACTTCCGTCTGCCGCGGGAAGTAGTCGCCACATGACACGCTACGCCGCGGTTGTGAGGGCCGCGTCGTGACCTCAACGCTACGCGTCCAGTTTGGCTGGATCACTCGTGCACGGGTGTCGGCCATTCCCCAACGAGCGCCACGGAGATGGCGGCCGTGACGTCGGTTGAGATCCCCTACTCGATCGCCTGCGCACTGCCGTCACTGACGGTGATCGACATCACGAACGACGTCTCGCACGAGCTTGCAGGGAAAGGGCACAAGGACGGGATCGCGTACATCTCGCCGGCCGACGAGGCCGGAATCGTGCGGGTGAACGAGCGTGAGACCGGCTTCTTCGAGGACCTCGAGGACCTGCTCGAGCGGCTCGTGCCGCTCGAGGTCGGCGATCGTGAGCGGCTTGTCCGCTTCCTCATCGGTGCCCGGACGGAGCAGATTCCGTTCCGCGATGCGGAGCTCTGCCTCGGCACCTGGCAGCGCGTGCTGCTGCTCGGGTTCGACGGCTCGTCGCCTGGCGGCTGGACGCTGACCACGATCGGCTAGCCGGCCACCTCGCGGGCCCACCCGGTCCCGCTACTCCGGCCGTGTCTGCCGCAGTACCATCCATGGCATGGATCGGGCGCGTCGACACCAGCGCCTCCTGTCCGGGCTTGCCTTCGGGCTACTCGCGCTCGTCGCAGAGCTCGTCGGCCGCAGCCTGACCTACCGCCTCGACGTCGGCCGGCACGTCTCGTCGCCAGACTACGCGACCGCGAGCTACTACCCGTTCCTGCTGGCGGCGGTCAAGGTGGGGATCGCGCTGCTGCTGGCGAGGCTCGCCTGGCGGTTCGCGCGCGCCCACCTGGCGGCCCGGGCGGCGCGGAGATTGCTCGCCGCGGTGGGCTCGAGACCTTCTCGCGTCCCGCGCATACGCGTCGTTCTCTCGCCGCGGCTCTGGCTGGCGTCCTTCTTCGTCACCTCGCTCTTCTACCTCGTCCAGACCGACGTCGAACGGCTTTCGACCGGGCAATTGCCCTTGCTCTCGCCCTGGCTGCACACGTCGGCGCTACCGGTCTTCGCCGTGCTTGCAGTCCTCGTCGCGGTCGTTTGGGGCGCGGTCGCCGGGTGGCTCGCCGACTACGAGCGATTCGCCGAAGCGGCGGTCGCCCACGCGCACCGAGCCGTTCTCGGCGCGGGGCCCGTGCCGATACGCCGGGCCACCGACGCGCGCGAGCCTCGGCGCCTCTTCGGCCTCGTCTTCGAGAGCCGGCCGCCTCCCGCTCCCGCCTAAGCCCGCGGCGCTGGCGCCCGCGGGCTCGTCGTGATCTCGACCTCGCGGGAGGAAAATGGAGTCTCATTTCGGAACCGAGGCGGTCGCGCATCTGCGACAAAGGTCGCTACGAGCGACGGCCGTCAACCTGATCGGCCCGTTGACGATGCTCGCGGGCGTCGTCTGGGCCTTCGTCCAGCCCTACCGGCTGACGTTCCTGCACCCCCATGGCCAAGGGTTCTGGTGGCTGTTTGCGGAGCCGCCGCTCTACGTCATCCTGGTCGGGCTCGTCTTCGCAGTGTCCCTCGCACCGGCGCTGATCCACGATCTCGAAGAGGAAGAGGATGCTGCCGAAGGCTGAGTTCGTCCACTGGTGGTTTGCCACCGGCTTCCTGATCCTCGGGCTGTTGCTGCTCGCCGAGGCGCTTGTCGGCGAAGCTGCCTGGCGCCGGCGGCCCTGGCGGGTCTATTTGTGGCCGTCGTTCCTGTTCGCCATGGGCGTGCTGATGTGGCCGGTCATGGTCTTCTACACCAACTCGACCATCCACATGCTCGCGCACGGATCCTGGGCCCAGGCGATGATGCTCGCCGGTGCGGCCGAGCTAGGGCTCGCCCGCGGGAAGCTGCACAGCCCCTACTGGAGGCTGACCACGGCCGGGGCGTTTCTCGTCTCCGCGGCGGCGATCCTTCTGCACGAGCAGAACGGGTGGTTCTACGCGCGTGCCGCTTTCCTCCACCACATTCTCGGCTGGACGTTCATCGTCGGCGCGGCCTTCCCGCTCATCCGCGCCTTCAGGCCCGGCTCGGTCGCAGTGCGCACGGGCCTCGCGCTCGTGTTCGTCGTGACGGCGGTCTTCCTCTACTCCGACCGGGACTCGGCCTCGATCTTCGGACACATCTCGCCGCTTGCGGGGGCTCAACATCGATGAGACGCCTTGCGCTCGTCGCGGTGGCCTTCCTTGCTTTCCCGGCCTCGGCGTTCGCCCACGCGAACCTCGACTCGACCTCGCCGAGCTACAGGCAGCGGCTTCAGACGCCACCGCGCGCGGTTGTCCTTCACTTCGACCAGTCCGTCAATGCGGAGCCGAACGCGATCGAGGTCAAGAACCAGTTCGGCAAGACCCTTTCGGCCAGGGCAACCGCGCACGGACAGACCGTTCGCGTCCCGCTCGCGCGGCTGCCTCGCGGCCCCTACACGGTGCGCTGGCACGTGCTTTCCGAGGACGGACACGTCGTCTCAGGGGTCTTCACCTTCGGCGTTCGGGCGAGCGCTCCGCCGCCGACCGAGGCGTACGGTTCGTCAGGGCCGACGACGACCGAGCACATCGTCCGCTGGGCCTACTTCCTCTCGCTCGCGTTGCTGCTGGGCGGGCTCGGCTTCAGACTGCTCGTCGCGCGGGGAGAGCTACCCCCCGCGGCGGAGCGGCGCTTCTTCGCGATCGTCGGCATCGGCGTCGTCGCAACGCTCGAGGTCGGAATCGTCGCCTTCATCCTGCGAGCCGAGGACGCGCTGCAGCTGCCCTTCGTGCGCCTGCTCTACGGCGACCTCTCCTCGATCTCGAACGGCACCCGTTTCGGCGAGGCCTTCATCGCGATGACGCTCGGCTACGCATTCGTCGCGGCGTTCGTGTTCCTCGCCTGGCTCACCGACCGGCGCGCCCTGCTCTGGCCTGCGCTGGTGCTCGGAATCGGCTTTGCGTCAGGCCTCTCCCTCTCCGGCCACTCTGCGGTCGACCCAGGGTCCTCGTGGCGTTCAGAGCTCGCCGACTGGGCGCACCTCTCGGCCGCGGCGCTCTGGATCGGCGGGCTCGTCCAGCTCGCTTTCGTCGTCTTCCCGAAGGCGCCTGCTCTGCGGCGCACGGCCTTGCTCAGGTTCTCGCGGCTGGCCGGGGCGCTGATCGCGATCGTGCTCGCCGCAGGCGTCTACCTCAGCATCGTCCGGCTGCCGCACGTGAGCGATCTCTGGACGGCGGGCTACGGGCGCGTGCT
>DATFXA010000288.1:0-2285 GCA_035258645.1 Gaiellaceae bacterium | reverse complement strand
CCGTGCGGGCGCTGCTCGAGCAGCTCGCCGGGGAAACACCGCTCGTGCTCGTGCTCGACGACTTCCACTGGGCAGACTCGGCCTCGGTTGAGTTGCTCGGCGCGTTGCTGCGCAGAGAACCTGCGGCGCCGGTGCTGATCGCGATCGCGCGTCGACCGCGCGAGACGCGGGAGCGTCATGCGGCTGCGCTCACACGCGCGGAGCGCGGCGCCGGACTTACCCGGATCGAGCTTGGCGCACTCACGCTCGCAGAAACGCAAGCCTTGCTCGGAGCCCGGGTTGACGCCGGCGGCGCAGCTGTCCTCTACCAGGAAAGCGGCGGCAATCCGTTCTACCTCGAACAGCTGGCGAGGGCGGCAGAACGCGCCGGGGGAGCCATCTCTGCTCGGTCGATCTCGCTCGGCGGCCTCGGTGTCCCCACCGCGGTGGTCGCCGCCTTGAGCGAGGAGCTGACCCTTCTGTCGGACAACGGCCGCCGCCTCCTCGACGGAGCCTCGGTTGCCGGCGATCCGTTCGAGTTCGACCTGGCTGCTGCAGCGGCTGCCGTCTCTGAGGTCGACGCGATGGACGCGGTCGACGAGCTACTCGACGCAGGTCTCGTTCGCAGCGCGGAGATGCCACGGCGCTTCCGCTTCAGGCACCCGCTCGTTCGCCGGGCGGTGTACGAATCCACCGCAGGCGGCTGGCGGCTTGGCGCGCACGAGCGCTGCGCCGAGGCGCTTGCAGCGCGTGGGGCGAGCGCCTCTGTGCGCGCCCACCACGTCGAGCGCTCGGCATCGCAAGGAGACGCTGCCGCCTGCGCGGTCATGCGCGCTGCGGGAGAGGAGACGAAGCGGCTCGCGCCAGCAAGCGCCGCACGCTGGTTTCAGGCGGCGTTGCGGATGTTGCCGGAGACCGCGGCCGCTCCCGACCGGATCGAGCTGCTGTGTGCGCGTGCCGGTGCGCTGTCCGCCGCGGGCCACTTTCCCGAGGGGCACGAGGCACTGCTCGAGGCAGTGGCGATCCTTCCATCGGACGCGCATGCCCTGCGCACGTCCGTCGCCACCGCGTGCGCGGGCGTCGAGCGCTTCCTTGGTCGCTACGAACAGGCGCACGCTCGTCTTCTGGGAGCCCTGCGCGAGCTCCCGGCCGAGCCGAGCGTCGAGTCGGTCGGGCTGCGGATCGAGTTGACGCTGAACGAGTTCTACCGCTCGCACTACGGAGCGATGCACGATTGGTCGAGCCGCGCGGTCGCCGACGCGAAGGTCTTGGGAGACGCGACGCTGACGGCGGCGGCGCTCGCGATGCCTGCATTTGCCTTTGCGATGACCGGTCCGACCGACCGCGCCCGATCTCAGCGCGCAGAAGCTGCGGCACTCATAGACCAGCTCTCAGACGACGAGCTAGTCGCTCGGCCCGACACGGCGGGCTGGCTTGCGATCACCGAGGTCTATCTCGACCTGTACGCGGAAGCGGACGTGCACGCCACTCGTGCGCTCGCGCTCGCTCGGGCAAGTGGCGGCGGCGATCCCCTGCACCGGTTGTATCCGGTCTTGCCGAGGATCTGGTACGTGCGCGGAAAGCTCGCGGAGGCAGCCGAGTTGCTCGACGGAGCGATCGAGGGCGGACGATTGCTCGGTTCGCCGCCTGCGCTCGCCGGGAACCTGTTCAACCGCTCAGTCGTCGCACTCGCCGCCGGCGACCTCGACCTCGCGCTCGCCACGGCGGAAGAAGGCGTCGAGCTGTCAGGCCAACTCGACGACGGGTTCGTGGCAGCCTGGGCCGGTGCGAGGCTCGCCGCCGTCTTGTTCGAGACGGGGCAGCCGGAACGAGCCGTCGAGTTGTTGCTCGCCCGTGCCGGCGGCGAGGGGCTCACCCTCATCCCCGGCAGCTGGAGGGCATGCTGGCTTGAGCTGCTGACGCGCTGCTGGTTGGCGCTCGACCGCCCGCACGAGGCCGAGCGCGCCGCCCAGTCGGCCGGAGAGACTGCCGCCGAAGCCCGGCTTCCGCTCTCGAACGCCTGGGCAAAGCGGGCCGGCGCAGCCGTTGCGCTTCACCGCGGGCACGCGCGGCGTGCGGCCGGACCTGCGCTCGCATCGGCACGCGCCGCGCAGGAGGCCGGCGCCCCGATCGAGGAGGCGCTCTCGCGAACGCTCGCCGGACGGGCACTGGCCCAGGTAGGCGAGAGGGACAGGGCAGTGCTCGAGCTTCAAAGCGCGGCGGCAGCGCTGGAGGCCTGCGGTGCCCTGCGCTATCGCGACAAGGCTGAGCGGGAACTCGGAAAGCTCGGGCGCCGCCCGCACCGT
>DATFXA010000287.1:0-3163 GCA_035258645.1 Gaiellaceae bacterium | reverse complement strand
CCCACACTGCCGGCCTTGGCCTGGCAGGAAGTGGTCCCGGCCCGTGGCGAGACGCCGTCCGTGAAGGAGGGTGAGCGCCTGCGCTTCGAGGCCTCGGTGGCCGGGGCGGACTCGCAGCCGGGTCTCGACGTCCGCTGGCTCCTCGACGGGCGCGAGGTCGGTCAGGGCTCGTCCTGGGAGTACGCCCCCGGCTTCGACGAAGGCGGCCACACGCGTTCGGTCGAAGCTGTCGCGACGTCGGAGGGACGGCGAATCGAGCAGGGGTGGAAGGTGACGGTGACGGATGTCGACCGGCCGCCGGTCATCGCGTCGGTGTCGCCACCGGTAGGAACCGTGGCGCTCGCACGCGGGACGACCCAGAAGTTCGCGCTGCAAGCCACCGATCCGGACGAGGGCGACCACCTGACGTACGTCTGGGAGCGTAACGGCAAGCGGGTGGCGTCGGGCGCGCAGCCCGACCTGACGGTGCGTGACGCGGCCGACGGCGACGAGATCCGCGTCACGGTGACGGATCAGGCGGGCGTCAGTGGCGGCACGCGGTCGTGGAAGCTCGCGCTCGCGCCGCCGCCGCCCATCGAGCCGCCGAAGATCGTCGCGCAGACGCCGTCCCCGAAGGGCCGGCTCTCCGTCGAGGAAGGCAAGGCGATCGACTTCGGGCTCAGGGTCACGTCGCAGGACCCGAACGAGAAGCTGGCCTATGCCTGGTTCGTCGACGGTCGTCCGGTCGGAACGGGCAAGACATTGCGCTACGAGGCGCCGAGCCTGGCGGAGAAGAAGAGCAGCCAGCGGGTCGAGGCCGAGGTGACGAACGGCGCCGGCAAGAAGAGTGATCGTGTCGGCTGGGACGTCGATGTCCAGTGGGTGCCGCCGGTCGTCGCGCGCCTCGAACCGCGCGACCGGGCCATCACTCTGGAACCGGGTCAGACGCGCACGCTCCGTGCGGGTGCGACGTCGCCGGCCAAGGGCGCCCTCTCGTACGAGTGGCGGCTGGACGGCAAGGCGCAGCAGCCGTCCCCGAGCGGCCGATTCGAGCTCCCGACGGATCTGCCGACCGGCAGCCACGCCGTGGAGGTGGCCTCGATCGACGCACGCGGCTTGCGCAGCGACCCGCTCACCTGGACGGTCGACGTGCGGCCGCCCCCGCCTCCGACCGTCGCGCCGCCGGCGACGCTGGCGCCGCCGCCTACCGTGGCGATTCCCTCGACGACCCCGTCGACCTCTCCGCCCGCCGCGGTCGCCACCCGGGGCACCACCCCGCCCCCGGCCGGAGGCCCGCTGACCCAGGCCGAGGTGCGCGACTGGCTGGCGCGCTACCAGAGCGCCTGGGAGCGCAAGGACGCAGCCGCGCTCGCGAGTCTCGGCGTCACCAGCGACGATCGCGCCCGGGATCTCGTGTCGAAGGTCGGCTATCTGCGCCAGGTGCGGGTCGGCAACGAGACCGTGTCGCCGGACGGCACGGGAGCGACCGTGTCCTTCGACCGGACCGACGTCGCGGACAACGGCAAGGAGCTGCAGCATCCGAGGAAGAGCTGTCACCTGGAGCGAGTAGGCGGTGCCGTGGTCGCGCGTGGAGGGTGTCTCTGACCGTCGCGGTCGTGTGACCGCGCCGGACAGAACGATGTGGGGATGCGGCCTGGGCCAGCGAGGTCGGTTCGGCTCAGGTCGAGATGGATACCCTCATGGTTCAACACTAGCCCGGAGTCGCTGTCCTCCGGAACGGGCGCTCATGTCCGCTAGTCCGGAGAACTCCTCGACAAATACGAGTCCAGATATGTTCTCCGGAAGGCACCGGCCTTGCACTGCGCCCACGCCGTGGGGCGCTTCTGGAACACGTGGGCGTTCGTGGGTGTGATCCTTGCCTGGGTGGTCGGGACAGCCGCATCACGTGAGGCATACGGACATCCGGGCGACGTCGACCCGAGCTTTGGCACGCAAGGCCACGTGACGGAGCAGATGGGAGGCGGCGGCGTCGACCTCGCGACGGCGCTCGTTTGGCAACCTGACCGGAAGCTCGTGGCGGCCGGCATCGCAGACCAGGGCAAGCTGGGCCGCAGGCTGCTCGCGAAGCTCGCGGCGAACGAGCAGCGTCGGCAGCTACCGGTGCAGGTCGATTCGGCGATCCGCGACCGCGACGGGCGGACCATCGCGGCCGTCTTCCGGGCCCTCCTCGAACGCCGCCGGTAGACGGCGCGCTTCGTCGAGGTCGAGACACAATTGAAGACAGGAGCCATGAAATGTGACCGAGCCCCGCGACGTGCGGCGCGTGGTTTGCACCCCGACTCTAGGCTCGGGCACCGTCGACGGGCTCCCGAACCCGCCTTTGCGCGCCCGCCGAGAAAATGTGTACACGGGCATGCAGGCCCGAAAACGAAAGGAGTGGACGATGCGGAAGATGGTGTTCGTAGCCTTGGCGGTAGGCTTCGTGGGGTCCTACGGCTCTCCGTCGGAGGCGCGTTCGCTTGCTGGACAGCTCTCGAGCTTCGTCACGCAGAACGTCATTTTTCCAGGTGTGCACAACGTGGATACGATCACCCCGGTGTTTCTCAGGCTCGCTTCTCAGGCGACTGACTTCCCGGTCCCGCCGACGACGCCAGGCTACGTCTTCACCTACAATCCGACCGAGGGCGTCTTCGAACGGTCGACCGGGTCGTTGGGTCCCGTCTTCCTCGAGCGCGTCGAGACGGTCGGGGAGAACCATGCCGCCATCGGTGTCTCGTACCTCTACGGCAACGTGAATCAGTTCGACGGAAGCAACTTCGCGCAGGGCTTCAATACGAGAGTCGGGATCGTGGCCACGGACCCCAGCACTGGAAGAAACTTCGAAGGGGGAACCACCATCGACAAGCTCGAGCTGCCGACGAACCGGTTCAACTTTGCCGCAACGTACGGTGTAACCGACAACCTGGACGTCGGTCTGCTCCTTCCGCTCGTCGTCACCAAGCTCACGGTTGCCGGCCGTGGGTATGTGGGTCCTTCAATAGGTGGTCAACCCAATCCCACGACGGAGGCTGCGGCGGTGTTTGGACCAAGCATGGGCTTCAGCGACACGTCCACCGGCATCGGCGACCTCCTGGTGCGGGCAAAGTACCGATTCGGCTACCTGGCAGACTTCGGGTTCGCCGGAGGGTTCACGCTGCGCTGCCCAACCGGCGATGAGAACGAC
>DATFXA010000286.1:0-2632 GCA_035258645.1 Gaiellaceae bacterium | reverse complement strand
ACGGGCCGGTCCTGGTCGGCATCGACGACGTCCAGTGGCTGGATTCCGCCTCGGAGGCTGTTGTCGCCTTCGCCTCGCGGCGTCTTCGGAGCGCGCCGGTCCGGTTGCTGCTCGCACGGAGACCCGACGACCACGACTCCGCTCCTCTCGGGCTGGGGAGGGTGCTTCCTGACGACCGTCTACAGCACCTCGACGTCGGCCCGCTCTCGGTCGGAGCGGTGCACCGCCTTCTCCAGGACCGTCTCGAGATCGTCTTTCCGCGGCCGATCCTCCACCGCTTGCACGAAGCCTCCGGCGGGAATCCCTTCTTCGCGCTCGAGCTCGCGCGCCTGCTCGGGCGCCGCGGCGCGCGACTTGCTCCCGGAGAGCGGCTTCCGGTGCCCGACACGTTGCACGAGCTCGTGCAGGACCGGCTCGCCCGGCTCCCCGACAAAACCCAAGAGGCACTCACCGTCGCCGCCGCGCTATCGCAGCCGACCGTCGATCTCGTCGCAGCGGCGACGGGCGACAACCGGGCGCTGGACGACGCGGTGAAAGCCGAGATCGTCGAGCTTGACGGCGACCGCATTCGTTTCTCGCACCCGCTGCTCGCGTCTGCAGCGTACGGCTCGCCGCACGAGCGCCGTGCGCTGCACCGGCAGCTCGCGGCGCTCGTCGAGGACGCAGACGAGCGAGTGCGACACCTGGCGACCGGCGCGACACGCCCGGACGAGTCGGTTGCACGGGCGCTCGACGAGGCCGCTGCACGGGCCGTCGCTCGTGGCGCGACGGGGATGGGCGCGGAGCTCCTCGAGCAGGCGGCCGAGCTCACTCCGGTGGACGACCCGGACGAGCGCCTGCGACGAATGCTGGCCGCCGGTGAGCACCATGTGTACGCGGGCGACAGGGCCCGCGCGCACGCCCTCTATGAGTCTGTCGTCGACGCGGCTGCCCCCGGTCGGCTCCACGCCGACGCGCTCGTGCGCCTAGGGTCTTTGCACAAGTTCGGGGCGGACCAGTCGCTCGCAGCCGATCTGTACAGGGCGGCGATCGAAGAGGCGGAGGCCGAGCCGACGATCCTTTTCGAGGCGCACATCGGCCTCTCGAACATGACCGTTCGGATGCTCGACGACCTTGATGCCGGGACGAGGCACGCGAGGGCGGCTGTCGAGGCCGCGGAGCGTCGCCAAGACCCTGCGCGAGTGGCCGAGGCTCTGGTTGTGCTTGCCTGGATGGAGACGATGATCGGCCGGCCGCGCGCCATCGATCGCGCGAAACGGGCGGTCAGCCTGCCGCACGGTGAGGTGGCGTCGGACATGCTGAGCTGTCTTCTCGTTTTCGGCGACGAGCTCGACGGCGCCCGACAGCTGCTCGAGCGCTGGCGCACGATCGTCCTAGAGCACGGCGAGGAGTCCTCGCTGCCGATCTTGCTCAGGTTCTGGAGCTATGCGGAGTGGCTCGCGGGAAACTGGGTCGAGGCCGCACGGCTGGCCGAGGAGGGCTACGAAGTGGCGCTGACGACGGGCCAACGCTCACACGAGGCGGTCCTCCTTGGAACGAAGGCGCTTCTCGCGGCTTCCGTGGGCAACGTGGAGCAGGCGCGGAGAGATGCCGAGGCGGGCATCGGGCTCGTGGAGGCGACGGCCTACTGGTACGGCGAGCTCGTGTGCCTACCCGCGCTCGGGCTGCTCGAGCTGTCGCTCGGAAACGCCGAAGCCGCGCACGCGCTCCTCGAGCCGCTCGCGGCGCGGGCCGAGGCGGCCGGCTTACGGGAGCCCGGTCACCTGAGATTCCTGGCCGACGAGATCGAAGCACTGGTCGCGCTCGGGCGGCTCGACGACGCGGAGGTCCTCCTCCAGCGGCTGGAAGGTCCGTCGCGAGCACTTGACCGGGCGTCGGGCCTCGCATTGGCGGCGCGCTGCCGAGCCCTGATCGCAGGTGCGCGGAAGGATCTCGTCGGCGCGCTCGAGGGGCTCGAGGAGGCTCTGACACAGCACGACCGCGTCGAGATCCCGTTCGATCGCGCGCGAACGCTCCTAGTACTGGGGCAGGTGCGTCGACGTTCAAAGCAGAAGCGCGCGGCACGCGAGGCGCTCGACGCGGCGGCCGCCACCTTCGATGAGCTCGGCGCAGTGCTCTGGGCTAAGAGGGCGCGGGCTGAGGATGCACGGGTCAGCGGGCGGAAGCCTTCCGATGGGCCACTGACGCCAAGCGAGCTTCGGGTCGCCGAGCTCGTCGCTGACGGTCACTCCAACAAGGACGTCGCGGCGGCACTCTTCCTCACCCCGCAGACTGTGGAGAGCCATCTCAAGCACATCTACGCGAAGCTCGGGATACGTTCGCGCACGCAGCTGGCGCGTCGTCTCGTCAAGTCGCGGGACTGAAGTCCAGGACGGCGGCAGCTAAGTCAGGCTCGTTCCCGACCCGGAGCTGATTGCAGGCCGCGATCACGGCGGACGACTCCCGAATCGATCTGGCGCAGGCGCCCAGGCTGCCAGAGCCACGCATCGGGCTGTCCAGCCCTCGTCACCGCTACCAACCCCCTCGACTCCTTGCTGACCATTGGATTGCGTGATCCACCGGAGCCGCCGCTCGCGCCGGGCGAGCAAGGCTGCCAGCGCCGCGAGGAGGACTACATTCCAGATGCCGACGA
>DATFXA010000285.1:0-7579 GCA_035258645.1 Gaiellaceae bacterium | reverse complement strand
CAGCCGCGCGGAGAATCCCGAGCTCTTCCGGCTCGTCGTCGGAGGCTACGGCCTCTTCGGTTGCGTCTACTCGGCGCGGCTCAGGCTCGTTCCGCGGCAGGTTCTCGAGCGGGTCGTCGAGATCGGATCGATCGGCGAGCTCATGACTCTTTTCGACCAGCGGATCGCCGACGGCTTTCTCTACGGCGACTTCCAGTTTGCAATCGACCCGGCCAGCGACGACTTCCTCCGTCGCGGCGTCTTCTCGTGCTACCGGCCGGTCGAGGGCGCCGAGGCGCCGCCGGCCGGGCAGCGGGCGCTCTCCACGGACGATTGGCAGAACCTGATCTACCTCGCCCATACGGACAAGGCGCGCGCCTGGGAGGTCTACTCGACCCATTACCTCGCGACCTCTGGTCAGCTCTACTACTCGGACGCGCACCAGTTCGCCGACTACTCCGACGGGTACCACCGGCCCCTGGACGCGCGGCTCGGTTCCACCGCCCCGGCGACGGAGATGATCACGGAGATCTACGTCCCGCGTGAACGCCTCGCCGACTTCATGGCGGCCGTGGCCGAGGACTTCCGCGAGGACGTCACGAACGTCGTCTACGGGACGATCAGGCTCGTCGAACGGGACGACGAGACCTTCCTCGCCTGGGCGACCGACCGCTGGGCCTGCATTATCTTCAACATCTGCACGACCCATACGCCGGCCGGGGTCGAGCATTCGGCCGAAGCGTTCAGGAAGTTGATCGATCGCGGGATCGAGCGCGGCGGCAAGTACTACCTCACCTACCACCGCTGGGCGACGAAGGCGCAGGTCGAGAGCTGTTACCCGCAGTTCGCCGAGTTCTTACGACGGAAGCGGCAGTTCGATCCCGAAGAGCGGTTTCAGACCGAGTGGTACCGCCACTACCGCGCGATGTTCGCCGACGACCTCCGCGAGACGGTCACGCCGGCCTGATTCGGAACGTCCATCGCTTGAACAGGACGAACGCGATCGGAGTGATCAGAAGCAATGAGATCGCCTGTCCGAGTCGCGGGTCGATCCCGGTCCCCTCGACGAGCGCTGCGAGGACGCCCACAGCCAGTCCTCCGACCACGGCGCCGGTCAACAAGTACCGCAGGTAGGTCGCCCAGAAGCCTGCGTGCCCGAGCCGGAACGTGAAGTAGCGGTTGCCGAGGTACATGGCAGTGTTGGCGACGAAGTACGAGACGATCGAAGCCGGGAGATAGGACATTCCGGCTCCGTACAGGGCGGTGAAGACGCCGAGGTTGACGAAGTAGCCCGCGGTTCCGACGAGCACGAACTTGCCAGGCTCCGCGGCCCTCATGTGATCTCAGTAGGACGCGTGGAAGCTGCCGAGCACCCAGAGGTACGAGGCGAGCACCCAGTGGAAGACGATCGGGATGGCGCCGCCGAACCAGCGCTGCTCCGGCCGTCGCCACATGCGGACCAGGTATCGGACGAGCATCACGGCCGCGTACGCATAGGCGAACCAGAGCACCGCCTGGCCGAAGTTCGGCTTCGGGTTCGCCCAGAAGCCGGCCCCGCGTGACATGTCCAGGTCGATCCAGGCCATCAGCCCGAGGATCCCGAGCTGGACCGGAAGCAGGAGACGATACGGCGTCAGGTTCCACTCGCTGTCCGGCGGAAGCCATTCCGGGCGTCGCGTCCTCGCAACGAGCTGCCCCGCAACGCGTACGAGAAAGAGCGCGGAGTAGAACCACAGGTAGCCGGCCGCGAGCTGGGGATCGATCGCAGAGCTCTGGCGGGCCTGCGTGAAGCCCACGATCCCGGCGATCGTCGCCACTACCGTGGCGATCAGCAGCGCCTTGGTCAGACGCGGTGTCGGGTGAGCTGCCGGCGCAGCACCCATGGCTAGCCGCGCGCTGCAGCCAGGCCCCTGACCACGAACCCCTCGAACTTGCCGAGTCCACCCAGGCGCCGGAGTGAGGCCATCGGGCGGGTGTGATCGAGCGTCGCGGTGACGGTGAGCCTGACGTTCGGCAGCGAGTCGACAAGCGCCTGGGCCTCGCCTGAAGGAAAGTAGGGATCGACCGGCGGAACGGCGAGCTCGACGGGCGCCCTGATCTGCCCCGCCACCGCGAGCGGCGAGAGCTCTTCGATCGCGGAGCAAACCTCGGCCGGGAGCACCTCGTAGAGCTCGTCGAAGCGAGCCGGGTCGACGTTCGCGAAAAGTCGGATCAGCGGCGCAGTCACAGCGTCTGCGTGCTCCTCGAGGGCGAGCGCCTCGAAGGGGTCGTGCTCATCTTCGATCGTACCGAGGCGGCTCAAGAGCGCCTCGCGCTCCGGAGAGTTGGGCAGCGCCGCAACGACGGAGCGGCCGACGGCCCGACGCAGCAGCGTCGGAACCTCGTACTGGGTCTCGGCGTAGGTTCGCGTCGTCGCGAGGCAGAGGATCTTTCGCAGATCGGCCCATGGGGCGATGGCTGCGACGACGGAGATGCGATCGGCCAGTTCTGGCCGAGCCCCGGCAAGGAGCGCGATGCTCGCGCCCGCCGATGCGCCGACGAGCGCCGCCCGGCCGCGGACGTCGGCTCTCGCCACGGTCGCCTCGATCACGGCTACAGCGCTGTCGAGCGTCCGCCGCGTGACCTGGCCGTCGCCGAGCCCGGGCAGGTCCGGAACGAGTGTGGCGTAGCCAGAGCGGGCGAGCCCTTCTGCAAGCCGCTGGACGACGGGCTCTCGCCGGCGCAACGGGTGTGCTCCAGTCACGAAGATCCACGCCGGAAACGGCCCCTCGGTCGCCGGCCGGGTGAACGTGACGGGCACGCCGTCGATCTCCAGCTGCTCGGTTCTGGGATCGGAGGTCACCGCACGCGCGGCGGCGGCGAGTCCGGGCAGGTCCATCACAATCGGGATCAGCGCTGCCGCGCGTGCGCGGGCGGCGAGGCGCGCCTGGAAGGTCGGGCCTGCCTCTCCAGGTGCCGCAACGCTGGCATCCACACGGCGAACGTACTACCGCGACGCCTGCACGACTAGTGCGACGGCCCACAGTCCTAGACTTTCCGCGCCTTGGCGCTCTACCTGACGGAAGCGAACGTCGGCTCGCTGCTGACGCCGGCGGATGCCCTGGAGGCGGTGGAGGGAAGCTTTCGGCGGCTTGCCGCAGGCGAGGTCGAGAACCGCCCGCGCGAGCGTCTGCGCCTCGAAGACGGCGTCTTTGCGCTGATGGGGGCGGTCGACAACGGGCTGCAGCTCGCCGGCGTCAAGACGTATGCGTGGCTGCCCGGTGGGACGCCGTTCGTCGTCGTCCTCTTCGACACCGCGCGGGCCGAGCTTGCCGGCGTGATCGAGGCGGACAAGCTGGGTCAGCTCCGCACTGGAGCCGCCAGCGGCGTCGCGGCCAAGTACCTCGCGCGCCAGAGCGCCGTGAGCCTGGGCGTGCTCGGCTGTGGGTGGCAGGCGCGCAGCCAGGTCGCCTCCATCCGTGAGGCGGTCCCGGGGATCGAGCGCGTCGTCGCCTACTGCCGCACGCCCGA
Organism: Gaiellaceae bacterium; assembly: GCA_035258645.1. GTDB lineage: Bacteria > Actinomycetota > Thermoleophilia > Gaiellales > Gaiellaceae > 13-2-20CM-68-14. Next base: position 4,090 of record DATFXA010000285.1, on the reverse strand, counting down.
GAGCCTTGCCGAATTCTGCAAGGAGACAGGCGCAGAGGCCGGCGAGTCGCATCGGGATCCCGCCGGCTGCGATGTGGTCGTCACTGTCACGACCTCGAGGGACCCTGTGCTCAGGGGCGAATGGCTGCAACCCGGCGCCCTCGTCTGCGCGGTGGGCGCCAACGATCCGAGGGCGCGCGAGCTCGACAACGTCGTCCTCGAGCGCGCCGCATTCGTCTGCTGTGACTCACTCGAGCAGGCGCGGATCGAGTCCGGCGACCTGATCGAGCCGGTGGCGGCCGGGGTGCTCGACTGGCTCGAGGTGCACGAGCTGCAGGAAGTCGTCGCGGGCGAGATCGAGGGCAGGCAGTCCCCCGACGACGTCGTCCTCTTCAAGTCGAACGGGATCGCCGCGTGGGACGTGGCGATCGGCGCGGTCGCGCTGGAGAAGGCGCGAAAGAAGAAGATGGGCAAGAACGTCTAGCCGAGGTGGTCCTGAGCTTCGGTGACGGCTGCCTCGCCGAGCGCCTTGACGACCTCCGGCCGTTCGAGCAAGCGCGCCACCTCCCTGTCGGTCGCGCGGTTACGGATGTACGGGTCGTCGAGGATCTCGTTCAGGGCTCGCCCGCGCTCGTGCTCGCGGACGATGTAGGCCGCCACCCGGTCATCCTTCGTCGACCGGGCGAACACGGCAGCGTAGAAACTCGAGAAGAAGCTTCGGAGCCCGCCCACCGGGTTCGATTCTACGGGCAGGCCGCGTTAGTGTCCGGGGCGTGAAGCGCAAAGAGTCGAGCGCCGTATTCGCAGAGCGCGTGCTCGTCGGGGTCGACCACGTAGGCGTTGCCGAACACATCGTGATCTGGATCGAGCGAAAGCCGGGCGCGGTCTGGGCGGTCGGCCGGGCGGTCAATCCGCAGCACCGCCGCGGCAACCACGCGCGGCAGGACGACTACGTCTTCGAGGGCTACGAGCTCGAAGACGCGCTCGAGTGCGCGAACGCGACGCTCGACGACGACTCCAACGTCTCGCTGCAGGACGGCCGAGCCGCGGACGCGCAGCCGTTCGTGCGAGAGGAGCTGCTCAAACCGCTCGAGCGCTGGTTCTTTGGTCGCGAGTAGGGGCTAGCCGGCCTTCGACTTCGGCCACTCGAGGTTCGCGTCCGGGATCGGATCCCCGTGGGGGTCGTGAGTCGGGTACCCGAGAGAGCTGTCGATTCGCGCCTCGAGCTCCTCGGAGAGGACATGCTCCAGCCGGTCGGCCTCGTCATGGACGTCATCGACGTGGAGACCGAGGGTCTCGGCGAGGTAGAGCTCGAGCAGCCGGTGGTGTCGGATCACCTCGACCGCAACGCGCTCGCCGGACGGCGTCAGGCGGATGCCCTTGTAGGGCGCGTGGTCGACGAGCTCGAGCGCCGCGAGCTTCTTGACCATCTCGCTCGCAGAGCCGGCGGCGACGCCTTGCTCACGAGACAGCGCCGTGACAGAGACGCGCGCGCCGCCCTCCTGGAGCTTGTAAATCGCCTTCAGGTAGTCCTGGATCGAGTCGGTGAGAGCGGGACCTGGCACCAAGGAAAGTGTAGGGCGTCGCTTGCGATGCCCGTTTAAGAGTCCCGCGCCGACACGCGCGGCGTGGCCGCTCGACCCTGTCTTGACGATGAGCACCGTAGGGAGGTGGCTCGGCGTCTGCGGTGACGTTATAACCTCGCCGCGTGCTGATCCGGCTCGGACACAGCCCTGACCCCGACGACGCGTTCATGTTCTGGGCGCTCGCCGCGCACCAGGTCGACACGCGGGGGTTCGAGTTCGAGCACGTTCTCCGAGACATCCAGACGCTGAACGAGTGGGCGCTCGATGGCAGGCTCGAGACGACCGCGATCTCACTGCACGCGTACCCGTACGTGCAGGATCGGTACGCCGTGCTGCCACACGGGGCGAGCATGGGCTCCGGCTACGGCCCGATCGTCGTCACGCGTGAGCAGCTCGGGCGCGGGCAGTTGGAGTCGCTCGAGATCGCCGTGCCCGGCCGGATGACGACCGCCTTCCTCGTCCTGCGCCTCTACCAGGGCGATTTCCGCTTCCGTGAGGTGCCCTTCGATCAGATCCTCGACGAGGTCAAGTCGGGACGTGCCGACGCCGGGCTGCTGATTCACGAGGGGCAGCTCACCTACGAAGCGGAGGGCCTGTACAAGGCGGTCGATCTCGGCGAGTGGTGGCTGCTCGAGACGGGGTTGCCGCTGCCGCTCGGAATCAACGTCGCTCGGCGCGACCTCGGCCCCGAGGTGCTGCACGATCTGTCGGAGGTGCTGCGCGAGTCGATTCAGGCCGGTCTCGAACATCGCTCCGAGGCGATGGAGTACGCGCTGGGCTTCGGGCGCGGGCTCGACTCCGAGCTCGCCGATCGCTTCGTCGCGATGTACGTCAACGAGTACACGTGTGACTACGGCGATGAGGGTCGGCAGGCAGTGACCGAGCTGCTGCGACGCGGCGATGAGCTCGGCGCCTTCCCCACGCGCGTTCAGCTCGACTTCGTGAGCTAGCCTCGGGCTCGTGAGCAGAGCAGTGATCCTGAGCGGCGTCCGCACGCCCGTTGGGCGCTACGGCGGCCTCCTCTCTGGGGAGCGGCCCGATGATCTCGCGGCGACCGTGATCCGTGAGGCCGTCGATCGGGCAGGCGTCGAGCCGGCCGCGATCGAGGACGTCTACATGGGTTGCGCAAACCAGGCGGGCGAGGACAACCGGAACGTTGCCCGGATGGCTCTGCTGCTCGCCGGCCTGCCCGAGTCGGTCCCGGGCGTGACCGTCAATAGGCTGTGTGCGTCGGGGCTCTCCGCAATCGTCTCGGCTTGCCACGCGATCGCGGCCGGGGAGGGCGACCTCTACGTCGCGGGCGGCGTCGAGTCGATGAGCCGTGCCCCGTTCGTGTTCGGCAAGCCCGAGCGCGGCTTCCCGCGCGACATCACGGTCTACGACACGACGCTCGGCTGGCGCTTTCCGAATCCGCGGATGGAGGCGATGTTCCCGCTCGAGTCGATGGGCGAGACCGGCGAGAACGTCGCGGAGCGTTACGGGGTCTCGCGCGAAGAGCAGGATGCGTTCGGCCTACAGTCGCAGCAGCGCTGGGCGGCCGCGAACGAGGCGGGACGGTTCGCCGACGAGCTCGTGCCGGTCGGCGAGGCCACCCGCGACGAGCATCCGCGGCCGGACACGAGCGAGGAGAAGCTGGCCGCGCTGAAACCCGCCTTTCGCGAGAACGGAACCGCCACTGCCGGCAACTCGGCAGGTATCAATGACGGCGCTGCAGCGCTGGTGATCGCCTCCGAGGAGAAGGCGCGCTCACTCGGCGCGGAGCCGCTTGGCTCGTTCGTCGCCTCGGCGGTGGCCGGCGTCGACCCGCGCGTGATGGGGATCGGGCCGATCCCAGCCGTGCGCAAGGCGCTGGCTCGAGCCGGCATCGAGGTGTCCGACCTCGATCTCGTCGAGCTGAACGAGGCCTTCGCCTCCCAGAGCCTCGTCGTCATCCGCGAGCTGGGCCTTGATCCGGACAATGTGAATGTCAACGGCGGGGCGATCGCGATGGGTCACCCACTGGGAATGAGCGGCGCGCGTCTCGTCGTGACGCTCCTGCACGAGCTCCGCCGCCGCGGCGGGCGCTACGGCCTGGCCACAATGTGCGTCGGCGTCGGCCAGGGGCAGGCGGCGCTGTTCGAGCGACCCGAATAGACCTGGCCCGAGTCGCTATCGTCCGCGCCGATGGCCGTCGCGACAGAACGCGAGTACGGGCTCTTCATCAACGGCGAAAGCGCCGAGCCGGCTTCCGGGGAAGTTCGGGAGCTGACCGAGCCCGCGACGGGCGAGCTCCTCGCCAGGGTTGCGGTAGCCGGCGAGGACGACGTCGACCGCGCCGTCGAGGCGGCCCAGGCGGCCCTGGCCGGCGACTGGGGCAAGACAGCTCCGACGGAGCGCTCGCGCTTGCTCCACGCGCTCGCGGACGCCATCCAGGCGAACCGCAAGGAGCTCGCCGAGCTCGAGGCGCGCAACGTCGGCAAGGCGATCTCGTCGGTCAAGGCTGAGCTGGCGCAGGGAGTCGAGAACTTCCGCTTCTACGCCTCGGC
>DATFXA010000284.1:0-6110 GCA_035258645.1 Gaiellaceae bacterium | reverse complement strand
AGGGGGTGAGCGCATCTCGCCGGCACGCACGCGCACGCGCACACGCCTAGCCCTCGCGGGCGCGGCAGTCGTTGCCGTGGCCGGAGTCGCGGTCTACGGCGCGGTTACGGCCGACCGCCTCGCCTGGCTCGTGCTCGCGCTCGGGATCGGGGCGGTCCTGCTGCTCGTCTACGGGTTGGCGGCTCCGAATTTGCCTGCCATCGTCGCCGCGCTCGCCGGCAGCGCCGCATCGTGGTCCCTGTCTGCCTGGACCAGGGGCTCCGGTGCTCCCGGCGGGACGATTCTCGTCGCCACCGCCATCTTCGTCGCAGCCGAGCTCTCCTACTGGTCGCTCGAGCAGATTTCGGTTCCGGACGAGCCCGAGCTTCTCGCCCGGCGGGCCGCCGGGCTCGCGCTGCGAGCCGTCGGCGCTCTCGCGCTCGTGTCCTTCGCTCTGGCCGCGCTGGGCCTCAACGCGGGCGGTGGGGTCCTGATCGAGGCCGTGGGAGCTGCCGCCGTAGTCGGGCTGGTCGCGCTCGTCTACCTGCTCGCGCAGGCGGGCCACGAGCAACCTGGGCGGTAGATTTCGGGGCCGATGACCGCGGTGCTTCCTGCCGAGCACGACCTTCGGCGCGTGATCGGCGACGGCGAGACGATCCCGGACGGCGAGGTCGAAGGCCTCGAGGAGCGAGATCTGCTCGAGCTCTATCGCTCGATGGTGTTGCTCCGGACGTACGACGAGCGGTCGGTCGTCTTCCACCGCCAGGGCCGGATCGGCACCTACGCGATCTTCTGGAACCACGAGGCGATGCAGGCGGGCTCCGTCTACGCGCTCGAGCGCGAGGACTGGATCTTCCCGAGCTACCGCGAGTCCGCGATCGGGCTGCTGCGCGGGCTGCCGGTCTCGACCGTGCTGTCGTGGTGGCGCGGCCACCCGGCCGGCTGGTGGAACCCCCTCGACTACAACGTGGCATCGATTTGCGTTCCGATCGGGACGCACGTGCCGCATGCGGCCGGGCTGGCATGGGGGAAGAAGCTGCGTGGCGAGTCGGCCTGCGCGATTGCGTACTTCGGCGACGGCGCCACGTCCGAGGGCTCGTTCCACGAGGGCGCCAACTTCGCCGGCGTCATGCGCGCGCCGCTGATCCTCTTCTGCAACAACAACCAGTGGGCGATCTCGACGCCGCTGTCTGCCCAGACGGCGGCCGAGACGCTCGCGGACAAGGCTGTCGGATACGGGATTCCCGGCGTTCGGGTCGACGGCACCGATGTCCTCGCCGTGTTCGAGGCGACCCGCGAGGCAGTCGCGCGCGCACGGGCCGGCGAGGGGGCGACCTTCATCGAGGCGGTCTCGTACCGGACGGCGCCGCACGCCACCGCCGACGACCCGCGCGCCTACATCGACCTCGAACGGGTCGAGGAGGAGAAGGCGCGCGAGTGTCTCGGCCGGTACGAGGCCTACCTGCGACGGGCCGGCGTGCTGAGCGACGAGCTCGCCGAGTCGACACGGGCCGAGGCGATCGAGGCGCTGCGCTCCGGAATCGCGGCGGCCGAGGCCGAGCCGCCGGCCGATGTCGGCCTGCTGTTCGAGCACGCCTACGCGAAGCCTCCCGCCTCGTTCGCTACCGAGCTCGCCGAGCTGAGGCAGCTGCTCGATGGCTGAGCTCACGCTCGTCGAGGCGATCAACGACGCCTTCCATACAGAGCTCGGGCGCGACGACTCCGTGCTCGTGATGGGGGAGGATGTCGGCCGTGCCGGCGGGGTCTTCCGCGCCACGGCCGGGCTGCGGGACAAGTTCGGCCCCGACCGCTGCGTCGACACACCGCTCGCCGAGGCCGGCATCCTCGGCACCGCCGTTGGTCTCTGCATGGCCGGCTGGCGGCCCGTCTGCGAGATGCAGTACGACGCCTTCTCGTATCCCTGCCTAGATCAACTGATCACCCATGTGGGCCGCTATCGATGGCGCACGCACGGCGGGATGGAGTTTCCGCTCGTCGTCCGGATGCCCTACGGCGGCGGCGTGCGGGCGCCCGAGCTGCACGACGACTCACCCGAGGCTTACTACGTCCACACGCCGGGCGTGAAGGTCGCGATTCCGTCGACGCCGGCCGACGCAAAGGGACTGCTCGCGGCGGCGATCCGCGACCCCGATCCCGTGATCGTGCTCGAGCCGAAGCTCCACTACCGGACGATGCGCGGCGAGGTACCCGTCGGCGAGCACGTCGTGCCGCTGGGGGAAGCTCGCCTGGCACGGGAGGGGCACGACGTGACGATCGTCGCCTACGGATCGATGGTGCCGGTCGCCGAGGCGGCAGCCGAGGCCCTGGCCGAGGAGGCGTCGGTCGGGGTGCTCGACATCCGCACCCTGAAGCCGCTGGACGAGGACGCGCTGCTCGCGTCGGCCGCGAAGACCGGACGCGTCGTGATCGTCCAGGAGGCCCCGCGAACCGCCGGCTACGGGGCCGAGCTCGCGGCGATCCTGGCCGAGAAGGCGATGCTCGACCTGCGCGCGCCGGTGATTCGCGTGACCGGGTACGACGTGCCATACCCGTACTGGCAGATCGAGGACGCGTACATGCCTTCCGTCGAGCGGGTCGCCGCGGCGGTCCGGCGGACCCTCGAATTCTGATCACGCCGCTCGCCACCGCTTGATCAGGGTTCGATCCCGAGATCGTGATCCTGGGACGCTTAGCGTATGACGGGCGAACGGCTTCGTCTCTGGCTCGAGCGCGGCGCGTCCGGCTACCACCTGCGTGACGCTGCGTCCGGCGAGCCGGTTCGCTGGGAGGACCCGCGGGTCAAGGTCGTGCCGGTCGCGGGCGTCACCTTTCGGCCCGGGAACGTCGACGACCCGTCCTTCGAACCCGGCCGGCGGCTGGCGCTCGTGCCGGAGCCGGAGAACGAGCACGATCCGAGCGCGGTCGGGATCTGGAACGAGGAGCGAACGCTCCAGGCCGGCTACGTCCCGCGCGAGACCGCTGCCGAGGTGGCCGGTGATGAGCAGGCGGTCTCGCTCTGGCGCGTCGAGGGCGGCCTCCGCGTGCTGATCGTCCCCGCTGACGCGTGGGTCGGGACGCCGCGCCGCTAGATTCCGGCTCGATGGCCTACGAGTTCAAGCTGCCCGACCTCGGCGAAGGCCTGAGCGAAGGCGAGATCGCCCGCTGGCTCGTCGAGGAAGGCCAGGAAATCGGCGAAGACGATCCGCTGGTCGAGATTCAGACCGACAAAACGACGGTCGAGATCCCCTCGCCGGCGGCGGGAAAGGTCGCCAGGATCCTCGTCGCCGAAGGCGAGACGGTGGCCGTCGGCACCGTGCTCGTCGTCATCGGCGAGGACGGTGCCGCGCCCGCCGAAGTGCGGGCGCCGGCCGAGGAACCGGCGGTTCAGTCCCAGCGCCAGGCACCGGGACACGCTCAGGCTGGACGGCGCGCCCGCGCGACGCCGCTTGTTCGGCGCCTGGCACAGGAGCTTGGCGTCGACCTCGAAGCCTTCGAGGGCAGCGGTCCGCAAGGCCGCGTGACCGAAGAGGACGTGCGCTCCGCGGCCGCGTCTCCGAGCCTGGCACCGGGCCACGTCCCGGAGGGACGCCGCGAGCCGCTCCGTGGCGTCCGGAAGCTGATCGCCGAGCACATGGCCCGCGCCCATGCCGAGGTGCCGCCCGTCACCTGGGTGGAGGAGTGCGACTTCGGCGCCGTCGACCTGAAGCGCCTCGTCCCCTTGACCCTGAAGGCCGTCGCCGAGGCGCTCCAGGAGGTGCCGGAGCTGAACGCGCGACTCGAGGGCGACGAGGTGGTCTACCTCGACCGCTACGACCTCGGCGTCGCGGTGCAGACCGACCAGGGCCTTGTCGTCCCGGTCGTCCGGAACTGCGACTCGCGCTCGGTCGACGAGCTTGCGACCGACGTCGCACGGCTGGCCGAAGCGGCTCGGGCAGGCAAGCTCAAGCCGGAAGAGCTCCGTGGCTCGACCTTCACTGTCACGAGCGCCGGCAAGCTCGGCGGATTACTGACGACGCCGATCGTCAACCACCCCGAGGTCGGGATCCTCAGCGTCGGGCGGATCGCCGAGCGGCCCGTCGTCCGCGACGGCGCGATCGTCGCACGCCCGACCGGAACGATCGCGGTCACCTTCGACCACCGGGTCGTCGACGGCGTTCGGGCGGCCGAGTTCGGCCTGGCCGTCATCCGCAGGCTCGAGTCCGGGGTCGAGCCCGCGGCGTCGCTTGCGACGCCGCCCTAGAGGCCGTGCCGGCTTTGCCGGTGCGGCCGTTTAACGTCCGGTAGCGCGAACGCGAAGCGCTCGGCCCTCGCAGGGATGGAGCCCGACGTGCCGCAGACAGCGCCGGGCTCCTGAGTGAAGAGCTAGGCGTCTGCCTTCAGCTGGCCGCGCATCGCGCCGCCGAGGTGCTTCAGGTTGTGGACGTTCACGTAGAACGCCCCAGGGGTCGCTGCGACCGCATTGATCTTCGACTTCGGGGCGCTGGTGCAGCCCTGGCGCTTGAACGTCGTTCCGAATGCGATGTAGACGGGGCCGGACTTGCCCGGCCTGCCTTTGTGGATGTGGGCCGCGGTGCCCTTGCCGTCGATCTTGCTGATCGTGAACTCCCAGCAGACCTTGCCGCTCGACGGCTTCAGCGTCACCTCGACGCTGCCGCGGTTGGAAGCCGGCGCGGCCGGGACCTCGTTCGTCCCTTTGAGCGCTGCGTGGAACTTGCCGCTGCCCTTCGCTGTGGCGACTGCCGCCAGCACGAGAGCGACGGCGAGACCCCCGAGCGCCGCGATCGTGAGCAGTTTCCTGTGCATGAAGCCTCCTTCTGGCGTTGTGTCGCCGAGTAATTCGCACAGGAGAGGCGTTCGGTTTCCGGGCCCGACTCCGGGACTACACTGGACCGGATGTGGGAGTGGTACCGGATCGGCGTCGCCGCAGGGATCGGCGCCGGGATCGCGCTCGTCGCCGCTGGGTGGCTCGCGAGATCGCGGTCCGGCGCGCTGCTGGCGATCCTGGTCGGCGCGGGGGCGGGGATCGCAGTCGGCTTCGCGCTCGGTGACTGGCAGGAGGCGGTCGGTGGCGCGGTTGGAGGCCTCCTTGGCGGGATCGGAGGCGCCCCGCTCGCGGCGGGCACCCTGCGACGTGGCGGCACGGTCACCGGCACCGGAATCCTGATCGGCCTGGCCGGGCTCGGAATCGCTGCCCTTGCGCTCATTCCGTTCCTCGGCTTCCTCGAAGCGGCAGCCATCCCGGCGCTTGCCGCGCGCGCCCACCGGCGTGAGCCCGAGCGGTATGCCGGGCTCCGCACGCTCGCCCGCGACTAAGTAAGTGCCCTTGCAATGCCGAAAAAGCTGATCCTGATCGTGATCGACGGCCTCACTCCGGCCGCCTTCGAGCTTGCCGCTGACGACGACCGCACCCCTGCGCTCAAGTTCCTGGCCGCGAACGGCGCCTACACGCGCGGGGTCTCGACCTTTCCGTCGCTGACGCCGGTCTGCCTGTCCTCGATCGCGACGGGCGCCCACCCCGACGTCCATAGGGTCCCGCACCTCGTCTGGTACCACCGCGACGAAGGGCGGATCGTCGAGTACGGATCCTCCTTTGCCGCGATCCGCGCGGTCGGTACCCGGCGGGCGCTGCTGGACGCGATCTTCAACATGAACGAGCAGCATCTCGGCTCCGATGCCTTGACCGTCTTCGAAGCACTCGAGGACGCCGGCTACACGACCGCGGCGATCAACTTCACGTGCTATCGCGGCCGACAACGCCACGCTTCCGCCGTGCCGGCGGTCACCCGGCGTCCGGCCTACGCGCCGAAGCGCTTCTTCTTCTACAACCTGTTTGAGTCGGACGTGACGGGAGCGCCGCTCGCGATCTTCAGTCGGTCGGCCGGATCGATCGATGCATACGCGGGCGCGGTCGGACGCTGGCTGGTGACGCGCGACGGCTTCGACTTCCTCGTGCACTATCTGCCCGACTACGACTTTGCCTCGCACGTGACGGGCCCGGGCGTATCCGAGGAAGCGCTCCTTCGAAGCGACGCGGCGATCTGGGCCTTGATCGAGGCTGCGGGGGGGCCGGACGAGTTCCTTGATCGATACGCGGTCGTCGTCTGCTCCGACCACGGCCAGACGCGGATCGA
>DATFXA010000283.1:0-4460 GCA_035258645.1 Gaiellaceae bacterium | reverse complement strand
ACCACGGGCAAGATCGCACTCGCGCACATGAAGGAGTTCCCCGACTACTACGAGCGTCTCGAGCGGATGGAGGCTGAGGCCGAGCGGGACTGGGCGGACAAGCAGCCCTGAGACCCGGCGAGCCGCACCGGGTGGTCGTTGTGGGCGGCGGCTTCGGCGGGCTCCAGGCCGTCTCGAAGCTCCGCCGGCTGCCGGTGGAGGTGACGCTCGTCGACCGGCGCAACTTTCATCTCTTCCAGCCGCTTACTTACCAGGTTGCGACCGGGGCCCTCTCCCCCGGCGAGATCGCCTATCCGCTCCGCGCGATCTTCAAGCGCAACCGCAACGTCCGCGTGCTTCTGGCACAGGTAGAGGACTTCGACCTCGAGGCGCGCGCGTTGCGGCTAGGCCCGGCCGAGGGCGTCCCTGCGCCGGCGACGCTCGCTTACGACACCCTGGTCGTCTCTGGCGGCTCACGCTATTCATATTTCGGCCACGACGAGTGGAGCGACTACGCCGCCGAGGTGAAGTCGCTCGAGAGCGCGCTGACCGTCCGAAACCGCCTGCTGAGCGCCTTCGAGGCTGCCGAATGGGAATCCGACCCCGAGCGCCGCGCCGCCTGGCTCACATTCGTCGTCGTCGGCGGCGGCCCAACCGGGGTCGAGATGGCGGGGCAGATCGGCGAACTCGCCCGAGACACCTTGCGCGCCGACTTTAGGAGCATCGATCCACGAACTGCGCGAATCCTGCTCGTCGAGGCGGTCGATCGCATCCTGACCACCTTTCCTCCCTCGCTGTCGGCCAAGGCGGCGCGCTCGCTCGAAAAGCTCGGCGTGACGGTGATGACGAAGCGAACCGTGGTCGCGGTCGATTCCGACGGCGTCGCAATCGAGAGCGGCGGGAAGACCGCACGGATCTCGAGCAGGACGGTGATCTGGGCGGCCGGGGTAACCGCATCCGGGCTTGCCTCGAAGCTGGCCGAGCTAACGGGGGCCGAGTCCGACCGAGCGGGGCGAGTGACCGTCGAGCCGGATCTGACGCTCCCCGGCCACTCCGAGGTGTTCGCGCTCGGCGACATGGTGCGGGTGCGAGACGCGTCGGGCGGGTCGACCGTCTTCCCCGGTGTCGCGCCGGTGGCGATGCAGCAGGGCCGCTACGTCGGGAGGGTCGTCCGTGACCGGCTCCGTTCCCGCACGACACCAGCCTTCCGGTACCGGGACAAGGGCAACCTGGCGACGATCGGGCGTGGTGCGGCCGTCGCCGACATCAAAGGCTTGAAGCTGAGCGGCCAGCTCGCGTGGATCACCTGGCTGTTCGTCCACCTCTTCTACCTGATCGGCTTCCAGAACCGCGTGCTGGTCTTCATCCGCTGGACGGTGAGCTTCTTCACCCACGGCCGCGGAGCGCGGCTGGTCACCGGGCAGAACGTGGAAGACCGGGGCGGGGCGCCCCGGTCTCCCGAAAAGACTTGACTCAGGCCGAGACGCCCTCTGTCCGGGCCGCCGTTGTCGCGAGCACGCTCTCGATCCAGGTCTCGATCGCGCCGGCGATCTCTTCCCAGCCCGGGGCAGCCATCATCAAGTGGGGCCGGCCCTTGAACTCGATGTAGTCCGTCTGCACGTGCGACTTCTGGTACTTCTCGTACTGGCTCTTGGCGACCGATGCCGGAACCGTGTGGTCCTTCTCGGCACCGACGATCAGCAAGGGAGCGCGTTCGTCGCTCTTGAAGTGAAGCTCGGTCGGCGGATGCAGGTGGAAGTTCGCGAACCCGGCCTCGTAGAAGATCTGGCCGGTCTCGGGGACGAGATACTTCTCGAAAGCGGCCTTGGCGTCCTCGGGCGAGAACGTGTTCACGAAGCCGTAGGTGAACTCCTCGAGCGTCAGCGGGACGACGCCGTGCCATTTCGACGGGTGCGCCAGCGCAGGAGAGGCCACCTTGAGCTCCGAGAACGGGAGCACGAGGATTCCCTTCGGCGGGGCAGGGCTCATCGCGACGGCGGCGCGGCCGAGGCCGCGATCGAGCAGCAACTCGGTGATCAGGCCGCCGAACGAATGGCCGATCAAAACCGGCGGCTCGTCCATCGCGCGGATCTCCGACTCGTAGTGATCGACGATCTCGGTCAGCCCGAGACCTGCGATCTCGGCGGAGTCTTCCCGTAGCTCCTCGATCGGCTTGCCCTCTTTGCGCGGCCACTCCGGCGCGGAGACCGGGAAGCCTTTCCGGCTGAAGTAGTCGATGAAGTTTTCCCAACTTCCCGATGCGAGCCACGCACCGTGAATGAACATCAACGGAGCGCGTTCGGCGGCAGCGCCTTCCATGAAGAGACCTCCCCGGTCGGTGACAGCGTCACGGTACCCCGATTGTGCGCCGGTGTGAAGTCCGAAACCAACCCTGATTGACCCGTGGGCGAGCCTGCTGTATACCCCTGGCCGACCCCAACCTCGAGGAGGTTTCATGACCGCGTTTGCCGCGGCGAGCAAGCGTACGCTTGGCCGCCTGCTGCCACCCTGGTGGCTCTTCTTGCTGCTCGGTATCGGCTGGGCCCTCGTGGCGCTGATCGTGCTGCGCTTCGACTACACGTCCGTCAAGGCAATCTCGATTCTGTTCGGCATCGTGGCGATCGCGGCCGGAATCCTCGAGATCGGGACGACGATCATCGCGGCGGGCTGGTGGAAGTTGCTCTACGCAGTGCTCGCGGTCATCTTCATCGCGGCCGGAATCGTCTCGTTCATCCATCCGGGCGACACGTTCCGCGCGCTGGCGGCCGTGATCAGCTTCTTTCTGATCTTCGCCGGGACGTGGGACATCATCACGTCGATCTCCGCCCGGCACGACGTCGAGGTCTGGTGGTTGCAGCTGATCGGCGGGATCATCGAGCTCGCGCTGGGCTTCTGGGCTGCCGGCTACTACGGACGCAGCGCCATCCTGCTCGTCGCCTGGGTGGGGGCTTTCGCGATCATCCGGGCCGTCACAAACATCGTCATGGCCTTTCGCGTGCACGAGGTCCAGCACGCGGGTGACGGGTAGACGTCTGGGTTTCGCTACGTCACCTTCGCGAGCTCGCGCTTGGTCACGCTCAGGGTGAGCATGTCGTTCTCGAATTTCGCGATCGCCTCGGCGGGCACCGCAAGCTCGCGCTTCCACCACAGGTGACCACGTTCGAGCATGAGCTGCGTCAACTTGTCGCCTTCGCCGAGGATCAGGCCTTCCACCGAGCCCAGGTGGTGACCGTCCGCCGAGTAGACAGCGCTCGCGTGCCGTAGCTCGATCTCGCCTTTCGGCACACGGTCGTAGGAGATCGTCACGTCCGAATCGATCGTCCCAACTGGGTCGCCGTACGGCGTGGTTCCGTAATTTGGGGCAACGATGATGTCCTCGACTCCGACATCCCAGTTCGGATCCTCGTTCGGCCGTTTCCCGGCTCCCACAACCTCGACCTTATGCACCGGCTCGAAGCCCTCCAACTCCGCGGAGGAGCAGTTCAGGGAGATCTCCGGGTCGGCGCTGACGAGCGAGATCGGCACGAGCCGGGCGTCTTCGGGGTGTTCCGCGGGCTGGATCACCAGGTGCGTCACCCGGCTCGAGCCCGAGTCGATGACGACGTCGACCAACTCCCTCGTCGCGCCGTCGGCGCAGCGGATGGATGTTCCCAGCTGGAGCTTCATGTGGGTCCGCTCAAATCTCGACGGGATGACCGGCGGACACATCGTCCCGACTGGATGAGATGACGACCGAGCTCCACGAGCTGGAGGTCGACGGCCGCCCCGTTCGCTACCGGGTCACGGGTAGCGGCGAGCCGCTCGTGCTCGTCCACGGGCTCGCCGGATCATGGCGGTGGTGGTCTCCGGTGCTCGAGCTCCTGGCCGCCCGGCGACGGGTCTACGTCGTCGACCTTCCGCGCCTGCGCGATCCGATTGGAGCCCCGCAGCTGAGCGAATGGCTCGCCCGTTGGCTCGACGCCATGGCCCTGGAGCGGTTCGAGCTCGCCGGGCACTCCCTTGGTGGGCTGGTCGCCGCAGAGTTGGCCGCGGAGCGGCGCGAGCAGACGCGGCGACTCGTGCTCGTCGCGCCCGCCGGCATCCCCTGCGGCCGCGGACTGCCGGGCCGTGCGCTGCCGCTGTTGAGGACTCTCTACGACGTGCGGGGTTGGTTACCGATGGTCACCGTTGACGCCGTTCGAAGCGGTCCGCTGGACGTCTTCCGCGGAATCGCTTTCGTCTCCGGCCGCGACTTGCGAGAAGAGCTTGCGACCGTTCGCGCGCCGACGCTCCTGGTCTGGGGCGAGCGGGACCGGCTCGTCCCGCTGGAACTCGCCGAGGAGTGGCGGCAGGCCCTTGCCGACGTCCGGTTGGAGCACCTGCATTGCGGACACGTTCCGATGCTCGAGGCTCCTGCGGAGCTGGCGACGTGCGTGCTGTCCTTCCTGGACGACGAGCTCACGAACGAGCCCGGCGACTAGCTCAGGCTGCGTGTAGTGGAC
>DATFXA010000282.1:0-2605 GCA_035258645.1 Gaiellaceae bacterium | reverse complement strand
GCGATCCGAGGCGAGCCGACGCCGTTCAACGCGTGGCTGCACGAAGGCACGACCTGGCATCTCGAGCTCGTGCCGCGCACGACGCGGCTCGCCGGGCTCGAGCTCGGCGCCGGCGTCTACATCAACCCGGTCGCGTCCGAGTTGGCGGCGGCCGCGCTTCGCGAGACGGGTTAGTCCGAAGTTCCCCTGAGGCGGCAGCCGTTGCTTGGCTGCTGATGCGGATTTGCGGGCCGCGCCTGCGGGACGGTTTGTGACTACGTCGTCGGCGTGTAGTCCCGGACGAGCGTGAGCGCGCGCGCCTGCGTTTGGGTCGGCGTGGTGAGCTGGTCGAAGCTGGCGCTGCTTCCCTGCAGGCGGATCGTGTTGCGGGTGCGGGTGGCGAGCTCGTCGAGCAGCGTTGGGAGCGAGTGGCAGCGCTCGCCGGTACCGGTGCGCTTGCTGTGCGCCTTTCGTTCTGCCTGCGGCGAGCGGCGCGCTTTGGCGACCGGGTCGGCCTGGACGGGTGGTTGTTCGTCGTCGAAGAGGAGCGGTTTCCAGGCTTGGCGGAGGTGCCAGGCGAGGTAGTAGCCGAGCATGCAGAGGAAGACGTGGGCCTTGACGCGGTCCTCGAGCCGGTGGTGGATCGGGCGCAGCTCGAGCGGGCCTTTGAGGGTGCGGAAGGCGCGCTCGACTTCTTTCAGCTGCTTGTAGGCGCGTACCACGTCGGGGGCGGCGAGCTCGCTGGCGGGGACGCTGGTGCGCAGCACGTAGATGCCGTCGAGCGCGGTCTCGGCGACGATCTGCTCCTGTTTGCGGGCGAAGGCGAGGCTGGTGTCGCCGATCTCGACTCGGAAGTGCTTGCGGACGCGCCAGCGGTTCCAGACCTCGCCGACGGCAAGCCCGATCGCGGCCTCGCCGGCGAGGGTGCCTTGCTCGACTCGGTGCTGGATGTCGGAGAGCGCGCGCTCGGTCGCGTGCAGCAGATCCTCGCGCTTGCGGGCCCGCTCGGCGGCGACGAGCGGGTTGCGGCAGACAACAAGCCGCTCGCCCGGGTAGTCGTCGGAAACGATCTCGGCCAGGTTGTGCTCGTCGAAGAGCGACAGCTGCAGCGCGCCGTCCTTGACGAGCCTCTGCACCTGCGGCGCCTTCAAAGCGGTGATCCAGGCGGCGCCGTCGCTGTCGCGGAGCAGCGCGAGGTTGGCCTTGGTGACCACGCCGCGGTCGGAGACGACGATCACGCTCGTGAGCCGGAAACGCGTGCGCAGCTTCTCGATCTGCGTGGGCAGCGTCTTGTCGTCGTGGAGGGAGCCCTCGAAGACCTCGACCGCGACCGGGCAGCCGCGCCGGTCGCAGAGCAGCCCGTACACGACCTGCAGGCTGCCGCGGCGGCGGTCGCGCGAGTAGCCCAGCTGCGCCAGCGGGCAGGCGCGGCCCTCGAAGTAGGAGGAGGAGACGTCGTAGAGCACCAGCGTGCCCTCCCGCAGGTGGCGGCGGGCGAGCGCCGTCTCGATCCGTCCCTGGCGGGCGAGCAGCCAGTCGAGCGCGGCGTACAGCTCGTCCTCGTCCGCGTCCGCGACCGCGAGCTCCGAGGCGAGCGTCGACTGCGAGAAGGCGCGCGACATCGCCAGCTTCGAGCCCGGGCCGAGCAACCGCTGCACGATCATCGCCAGGCAGAGCGCACGCTCGCGCGACCGTGTCCGGTCGAGCAGCCGCGCAAGCTCGAGCCGCCGCACCATCTCGAGCGCCGCCTCCACATGCCCCGCCGGCAGCGAGCGCACCAGCTCGAACGCCTCGCCAGCGGCGACGTAGCGCTGGCCGTGCAGGCCGCCCCGGATCAGCTCGATCAGCTCCTCGGGCAGGTGCGAGAGGTTGGCGAGCGTCTCCTTTTTGACCTTGCCGCCCTCCCGGTAGGAGCGCCGCAGCAGATGAGCGGTGTAGACACGATCGCCGCGCCGGATCGTGTTTGTGACCACGTGCATCGCCCCCGAGTGACGCGACCTTCCCGCCATGCGCAGAAACTACCGCAGCCACCGGACGGACAGTTGTGACTACGAGATCCAGAAGCAAAACAGCCGCACTCCCACGCGCAGAGCCGGATCGACGCCGCCCAGGCCATGACTACGCGGGGAACTTCGGGTTAGTGGCGCATGAGGGCGCGAGTCATCGGCACGAACCGCGTGCCGCGCGAGATCCGAACGAGCTTCGTCAGACGCTCGGCGTACGGGTCGTTTCCCAGAACGACCCACTCACCGTCGCTCTAACTCTTTGAGGCGGTCGAGGTCGCGCTCGCGGAGGAAGACGTCCGCGTCCTTGGCCCGCTGCTCGAAAGGGGAGATGCCTTCCAAGGCCGGCTCGAGCAGCGTCGCGAGTTCGTCGTCCTCGCACTCCGCAATGTCGATCTCGCAAGGCAGGTCGATCAGCGCCTGAACCGCAGCTCGTGCCAGGACGGCACGGGGTAGCGCTCCAAGAGCGCCCGGTCGCCCTGTGGGTGCCGGTAGACGAAGTCCGCGATCGCGTCGTCCCAGCTCACCTCGAGGAGCCCGTCCTTCACGCGCTGGTCGAGCCACGCGCCGCGGAAGACGAGACGGCGTAGCCACTGCACGAGCGACTCGCCGTCGACGAGCGA
>DATFXA010000281.1:0-12042 GCA_035258645.1 Gaiellaceae bacterium | reverse complement strand
CACCCGTGCGGGAGGCGATCGCAGCCTGCGAAGAGATGCTCGCCAGGGACCTTCATCACAAGCAGTCCGAGGCGATGATCGTCAATTCGCTCGCGTGCCTGGTCGGGCTGGACGGGGACTTCGACAAAGCGCGCAGCCTCTACCGGCAAGCGCGGGCAACACTGGAGGACGTCGGCGCCCGAGTTCTCGCCGCTTCAACGTCCTTCATGCTTGCCCGCGTCGAACTGCTCGCCGGCGCTCCTGAAGCGGCGGAGGTGGATCTCCGTCATGACTACGAGCGGCTCGAGGCGATGGGCGAGATCTTGTTCCGCACGAGCATCGGCGCGATGCTCGCCCAGGCGCTCTACGAACAGGGCCGCGCGGACGAGGCGGAGACGTTCGCGATCGAGGCCCAGCGCCTCGCTGCAGGAGACGACATCGAAGTGGACTGCCTCTGTCTCTCGGTCCGGGGAAAGGTGCTCGCGAAGCGCGGTGAGTTCGCCGAGGCCGTGGAGCTGGCCGAGGGGGCGGTCTCGCGCATTCCAGAGGTTGAGGCACCGTTGATGCGGACTGACGCGCTGATCGACCTGGCAGAGGTTCTGTCCGCGGCGGGCAACACGGACGGGGCCCAGGCCGCGCTCGAGGAGGCGCGCGATCTCGCCGTCCTGAAGGAGATGGCCGTGCCGCTCGCTCGGGTCGACGAGCTGCTCGGCGGGCTGAGCCCTAAGCCGGCTCAGCCCGCCGTCTAGCGTCGGTTTAGGTCACGTGCCGTAGTGTGAGTCGGGGGGCGAGCCGATCGAGTGCAGATCCAACTCACCGCCGCCGGCCGGCAGAGGCGACCGGTTGAAGATGCACGAATCGTTGCTGTGGGCGACGCCATCGGTCGCGCCCGGCGCCGGAACCCCGACCGGGGCCGGGATGTTGCCCTTCTTGTCGCAGTCCGGAACGGTGACGTAGGTCTTGAAGAACGGCACCGCGTAGTTCGTGTCCTCGAGGAGCTTCAGCTTGTTGAGGTTGACGCCGGTCGGCAACGGGGTGAAGAGGATCTTCACCGTCGCGAATCCGCTCGCGACGAACGGGAACTCGACGAACGAGATCTGCGACTTCAGCGTCCCCGAAAACGCGAGCGTCTTGCTGAGCACCCCTGCATCGACGAAGGTGCAGGGCAGTGAGGTATCTCCCGTCATGCCGACCGTCGCATCGGTCTCCTGCACCGTTACGTTGGCGTTCTTGAACGACCCGGTGACCGTCTGCATGTCGTTTGCGCCGAGATCGAAGCAGCCCCCGTTCGCGTCACTCGACACGGTGAGCGTGTCTGTATTCCCTTGCACGGAATTGTTCGGCTGACCCGGCGTCCCGCTGCCCTCGCCGTAGGTCGCCGTCCCCGTAAGCGCCACGTTGGTGCTCGCCGCGAACCGCACCGTCAACTTTGCTGTACCGCCACCGGCGATGTTCCCGACAGGACACGTGACATCGCTGACCCCCGTCGCCGGCGGGGTCGGGGTGCAGCCCGTCGCGTCTGCCGGCGAACCGTTGACCAGGAGCGTGATTGACTTGACATCGACGGAGGGCACGAAGTTGACGGCGATCACGAGGTGCGTCGCAGTCGTCCCGCTTGCTTCGTTCTTGAACTTCGTGACCGAGAGCGCATCGGCTCCCGGTGAAATGAAGTGCGGCGCCGCGAGTTCGGTCACGCATGACGCTTGTGTCGTCGACGGGTTTGTGCAGATGTTTTTGCCCGCGGCGGTGCCGCCGCTGGCGAGTACGAGGACGAGCATGGCCGCAACGACGGCTGCGCCCGTGCCTCCAATCAGCCCAAGGGCCTTTGCGGATAGTTGCCGCATGGTTTTAGTCTCCTCTCACCCCAAGCTGAAGCCGCCGCCCCCCAGCCGACCGCAGCCTTGAACGACTCGATTAGTAGGACGATGATGGCTTTTCTCTCGATTTCTGTCAATGGCTGACGATTCTTGGTGTGTGAATCCCTCCGGCCGCAAACAGGCCACAATGGCGCGATGAAGGCACCCGTCACCGTCGCCTGCGTCCAGGCCGAGCCCGTCATCCTCGACCGCGACGCGACGATCGAGAAGCTCGGCCGCCTCGCTGCTGAGGCAGCCGGCAACGGCGCCAAGTTGCTCGTCTTCCCCGAGTCCTTCATCCCCGCCTACCCGTCGTCCGTCTGGGCGCGCGCCCTGGCGGGCTGGGCCGAGCCGGGAGCCAAGGAGGCCTTCGCCCTGCTCGCGCGTCAGGCGCTCGAGATTCCGAGTGAGGCCGCCGACCGACTGGCAGAGATCGCCCGCGAGAACGAGGTCTGGCTCGTGACCGGGGTCACCGAGCGGGACCCCGAGCGCCCAGGGACGCTCTACAACACTCTGCTCTACCACGGCCCCGACGGCTCGCTCGCCCTCAAGCACCGCAAGCTGGTTCCGACCAACCACGAACGGCTCGTCTGGGGCCAGGGCGACGGCGAAGGCCTGCGGGCGATCGAGACCGGCATCGGCAGGCTCGGCGGCCTGATCTGCTGGGAGAACTACATGCCGCTGGCGCGCTTCTCGCTCTACGAGTCCGGGGTCGAGATCTACATCGCCTCGACGGCCGACGACGGGGACAGCTGGCAACCCACACTGATCCACATCGCCCGAGAGGCGCGCGCGTTCGTCATCAGCCCGAGCCACTTCCAGCGCGCTTCCTCCTACCCCGAGGACTTTTCCCTCGCGAAGCTGCTCGAGGGGATCGACCTGGTGGGACGCGGCGGCAGCGCCATCCTCACTCCCGATGGCTCGTATCTCGCTGGGCCGCTCTACGGCGAGGAGGCGATCCTCTACGCCGAGCTCGACCCGGCCCGGCTCGATGAGGAGCGGCAGCGCTTCGACCCGGCAGGCCACTACCACCGGCCGGACGTGCTCGGCTTGCGAGTTTCGCCGAATCCGGGCTAGGCCAGCCGACGCACGGGAAGCGGCTCCTCGCCGTCGACGGTAATGCGAAAGGCGCCCGCGCCATCGCGAACGCTGACCACTTCCGCGAGGTCTGTCCCCTCGTAGTGCACGCCTACCCCATCGTCCGCGGCCACTCCCGGCGCGAACCCCTCGGCGACGAGCCTGGTGTAGACCGGCCGCCTGAGCTCCTCGCCGTCGTAATGAGGGCAGGCGCTGCCGCCAAGAAACCCGAGCAAGTTGCTCATCCCCTCGAGCTGCGGGCCGAAAGAGTCGGTCACCCCGGCCTCGAACCAGCAGATCATCCCCGCGCTCCAGCCGCTCAGAACGATTCCAGCCTCCCACGCGTCCCAGAGGATTTGGTCGAAGCCATGGGCGCGCCAGATCGCGAGCATGTTCGCCGTGTTGCCACCGCCGACAAAGATCACGTCATGCGCGAGCGCGAAGCCGCTCAGGTCTTCCGGCGGCCACGGAAAGAACGGCAGGTACGACGGGCGAGCCTCGTCCGGGAGGAGGCCGTAGAAGCGAAGCACCGAGGAGTCGTCGTCTCCGGCAGCCGTGGGCACGAGGCAGATCTTCGGTGCAGCCTTACCGGCAAGCCCGACCACGTGGGCAAGCAATCGTCGCGTCTCCTCGTCGGTCGACCCGGAGCCGCCGAGGGCGACGATGTTTCGCTCAGCCATCAGGAAAACGACTTTACGTGAAGGATTTTGCGCCGCCGGGTTGCAGTTTCACCAAGTACGAGCCAACCTCTGAGTATCGACGCCTGACCCGTCGTGAGCGCCATAACCGAGACCGCCGCCAAAACGGTCCTCATCTGCGAGGACGACACGAACCTACGCACTCTCGTTCGCCTTGCGCTGGGCGAGCAGGGTTATCGCTTCCTCGAAGCGCCCGACGGCCCGAGCGGCCTCGAGCTCGCGCGGAGAACGCGGCCGGACCTGATCGTGCTCGACCTGATGCTCCCCGGCCGCAGTGGGCTCGACGTGCTCCGCGAACTCCGCGGTGGCGTTGACTTCAAGGACACGCCTGTGATCGTGATCAGCGCCTGGTCGTTCTCCGACGAAGCCGCGGCGGAGGCCGGCGCGGATCGCTTCGTCGCCAAGCCCTTCGACCCCGACGAGCTCCGCGACGCCGCGATCGAGCTGCTCGAGGACGATCGTGTTGCGGATTGAGCGCCTGCCGAGGTCGCTCTCGGGGCGGCTGGTCGTCGGCAGCGCCGTGCTCGCGCTGCTCGTCGCGGTCGCTTTCGGCGTGCTCGTCTTTGCGGTAACGACGCTCGACGACGCGACGAAGCGGGAGCGGCACGCGAAGGCCGTGAGCGCCGAGACCCTTCAGCTCGAGCGCCTCGTGCTCGACCTCGACACGGGCCTGCGCGGCTTCGTCCTTTCGGGCCGAAAGGACCTGCTCGCCCCCTGGACGAGCGCCATGGCCGCGCTGCCCGAACAGAAACGGAAGTTCCTCGAGCTCGCCTCGACGACCGCGGACGAACAGCGCCGCGCCAGGGCCCTCGTGACCTCGATCGACGAGTACGCCACCGACTATGCGGTACCCGTCGTCGACATCGCGCGGACGAGCCCGGCCGCGGCGCGACAAGAGGTCGTCAGCGTGGAAGGAGCAAGCCAGCTCCAGGCCGTCCGTAACGTCTTCGCGGACTTTCTCTCGAAGGAGAGCGCGCTCGCCGCCACGCGGACGTCCGCCGCGCAGCGCCGGTCAGACGAGGCGATCGCAGCGGCGGTCACCGGCCTGATCGCCTCGGCGCTGCTGATCGTTGGCTTCGGCCTGTACCTCGCGCGGTCGATCGCGCGGCCCGCCCGTGAGGTCGCCGAAGGCGCCACGCGATTGGCAGGAGGCGACCTGTCGACCCGCCTCGTGCCCGGCGGCGTCGGCGAGATCGAGGAGCTGACCCGCGCATTCAACGAGATGGCCGAGCGGCTCGAGTCGAGCCGTCGCGAGCTCGAGGAACAGAACGAACGGCTCCGCGAGAGCGAGCAGGCGAAGTCCGAGCTGGTCAGCATCGTCGCCCACGAGTTGAGGACGCCGCTGGCGAGCGTGCTGGGGTTCACGTCGGTCCTGCTCCAGCGAGAAGTGACCGCCGATCAGCGGCGCGAGTACCTCGGGATCATCCAGGCGCAGGCTCACCGGCTTGCCGCGCTCGTCAACGACTTCCTCGACGTCCAGCATCTCGAAGAGGGCAGGCTGTCCATGGCAAAGGAGCTGGTCGACGTCGGCTCGGTCGTCCGCGAGCAGACGGAGCTCTTCGCCGGCCAGAGCCCCAAGCACCTGCTCGACGTGTCGCTGCCGCCGACGCCGCTGCCGGTTCGCGGCGACTCGAACCGCCTGGCCCAGGTGGTCGCGAATCTGCTCTCGAACGCAATCAAGTACTCCCCGAGCGGCGGCGTCGTCCGCGTCGCGGGCAAACAAACGGATCACGTCATTCGGGTCAGCATCCAGGACGAAGGTGTCGGCATCCCGGCCGAGCTGCAGCAGGACATCTTCGGCAAGTTCGTCCGCGGTCATGCGACCGCGAACGGGATCGAAGGAAGCGGCCTCGGCCTGGCGATCTCTCGGTCGCTCGTCGAGGCTCACGGTGGAAGAATCGACTTCGAAAGCGCGAAGGGTAGAGGCTCGACCTTCTGGTTCGAGCTCCCCAGTGCGTCACCGGATTAGAGGACAGGAAAGGAAGGAGAAACCACATGCCCAGTACCTCACGGCTGCTGACGGCGGCCGTCATCCTCGGAGGACTTATCGCCTACGGAAGCCTGGAATCGACCGCCGCCACCGGCCCCGAGTTCATCCGGATCACCGACCGGCAGTTCAGCTACACGCGGGTCGACGTCGGGCGCCCCGGGCTCAGCCCGGGCGACCAGGAGCTCATCTTCGTCAAGCTCTTCAACCGCAGGATCACGCCGAAGCCGATCGGCACCGGTGAGTATGTCTGCACGTTCACGAGGGGCCTCTGGCGCACCTGCACGTTCACGGTCAGCCTCCCGCGAGGAGAGCTCGTTGCCACCGGGACCGTCCGGTTCCGCCAGTTTTACGACCTCGCCATCACCGGAGGCACGCGCCTGTACAACGACGCCCGCGGAACGCTGACGATCACGCGCACCACCGGCCGCCCCCGCGCGATCCGCGAGCTCCTCTACTTCCGGCTCTCCGGCTGACAACCGACGACGCTACTGCGCCAGGGCGCCGAGCTTGTAGCCCTTCTTCTTCATGTCGTTCGTGGCGTCGCGGACGTTCACAAGCGCATGTGAGCCCTGGAGCTCGGCGAACGACTTCTGCAAGAGGCTGACGTCCTGCTTCTCCGCCGCCTTGCGGAAGGACTCGAGCTCGTCGGCAAACTTGTTCAGGCCCTTCACGACGGTGTCGTTGTCCTTCTCGATGTCTTTCGGCGCCTTGATGTTGCCGAGATCGTTCGCAGCCTGCTGAAGCTGCGTTTCCCCGACCTTGAGCTTGGCCGCAAGCTCCTTCAGCGACTTGGGCGTCGTGACGAGCGGCTGGATCCCCTCGCTGATCTTCCGGCTGTCCGCCCGAAAATGCTGTTCGTACTCGGACTTTGTGACCCGGCCTCCGCCCCCTCCACCCCCGCAGCCGGCAACGGCAAGCGAGAAGACGAGGGCCGCTAGAGTTGCGACGCCGCGGTGCCTCACTTTGTAGAGGCTGAGAGAAGACGCGTTGAACCTGCTCTGGATCATGCCAGCGGAGGGAGCGTAGCCTGATCGACAACAAGACACCGAGTTGGGGCATCGAGCCGGTTCCGAAGCGCCTGCAGGTGCTCGGGCTGCTCGACACGACGCTGCTCTGGGGCAACCTCTCGGTGAGCCTGCTGGTGATCGTGCTCGGGGCCGTGCTCGTGCCGGCGCTCTCGCTCCCGGACGCGTTGATCGCGATTGTCGTCGGCGCCGTGGCCGGGAACCTGCTGCTCGGGCTGGCGGGCCTGATCGGGGCCGATGCGCGCGTCCCCGGGATGGTGGTGCTGCGAGCGCCGCTCGGGCGGCGCGGCTCCTACGCCCCGACGGTCCTCAACGTGGCGCAGAACCTGGGCTGGTCGACCTTCGAGCTGATCGTGATCTCAACAGCGGCTGCGGCACTGTCGGAGAAGCTCTTCGGCTTTGAGGAGCGCTGGCTATGGGCCTTGCTGTTCGGCCTGATCGCCGTCGGCCTCGCGCTGCTCGGCCCGATCGGCTTCGTGCGCCGGTACGTGCGGAAGTTCGCCGTCTGGGCGGTGCTGGCCTCGCTCGTGTACCTGACGTGGTGGGCGCTCGACAAGTCGAACCTGCATGCGTTCTGGCATGCGCCGGGGCAGGGTGGGCTCTCGCTCGGCTCAGGGATCGACGTCGTCATCGGCAGCATCGTCTCTTGGACGCCGCTCGCGGCCGACTACACCCGTTTCTCCCGCGACCGGCGGAGCGCGTTCTGGGGAACCGGCGTCGGCTACTTCGTCCCGACGCTCTGGTGCTTCGGACTGGGCGTCCTCCTCGTGCTCTCACGCAACATCACCGACGCGGCCGATCTTCCGGCAGCCGTCGCAGCAGGCGGCGCGGTCAGCGCCTTCGCCCTGCTCGCGCTGACGGTCGACGAATCGGACGAGGCCTTTGCCGACATCTACTCGACGGCCGTCTCGATTCAGAACGTCCTGCCGAGGCTGCCACAGAAGCTGCTGATCGTTGCCGTCTCAGCGGTGGCAACGGTCGGCGCAATCGTGATCGACCTGCGCTCCTACCAGTCGTTCCTGCTCCTGCTCGGCTCGGTCTTCGTGCCACTGTTCGGTGTCCTGCTCGCCGATTGGCTGCTGGCCGGCGCGCACTACACCGAACGCGACTTCTTCTCAGGCCCGGCCGTCCGTCCGCTGCAGCTCGGCGCCTGGCTCTTCGGCTTCGCGCTCTACCAGTGGCTCTCGCCGCAAGGGCCCTCCTGGTGGACCGACGCCGTCTCGCATCTCCATCCGGGGCACGCGACCTGGACGGCATCGCTGCCGAGCTTCGCGGCGGCCTTCGTGCTCGCCACGATCGCAGGTCTGCTCCTACCGCGAGAAGATGTCCGACATGAGCGTCGCGGTAGTCGGGAACCTCTCCCTCGACCTCGTTGACGACGGACCGCCTCGCGTAGGCGGGCCGCCGTACTACGCGGCGCAGGCGCTGGCTGCACTCGACGCGCCCGCGCTCGTTCGAGTGAAGACCTCCGAAGCCGACCGGCCGCGGGTGCTGCCGCCCCTCGAGGCGCTCGGTCTCTCGGTCGAGTGGCGGCCGGGAGACGCTACGGCGACGTACGCGTTCTCATATGACGGCGACCTCAGGTCGATGGACGTGCTCGAGCTCGGCTCGCGCTGGTCCGCTGAGGACGTCGCAGGCGTCGATGCCGACTGGGTCCACGTCGGAGCCTTGTTTCACGGTGAGTTTCCGGCCGACACGCTCATGGCTCTGACCAGCGGCGGCGCCCGGCTCTCGTTCGACGGCCAGGGGCTGGTCAGGCCGGCCCGGTCGGGACCGCTCGAGCTCGAGCCGGACGCCGACCTCTCTCTGCTCGGCCAGGTCACCGCGCTGAAGCTGTCCGAGGAGGAAGCGTTCGCGCTTACGGGTGGCGTCGACGAGCAGTCGCTGTCGGAGCTCGGCGTGCCCGAGGTCGTCGTCACGCTCGGCTCGCACGGCAGCATGCTTGTCGCCGAGCGCCGACTCGTCCGTATCCCGGCCGACCCGCTCGACGTCGAGCCGACAGGCGCCGGAGACGCGTTCGCGGCGGCCTACGTCCACGGGAGAAGCCTCGGCATGGACCCGCGACCGGCGGCCGAGAGCGCGACGCGGCTCGTCCACGACCTGCTGGCGAGTCGGCGATGAACGTCGCCGTCGAGACCACCGACGGCGTCTACACGATCGATGCAGAAACCGATGGGGTCGTCGACTTCGTCGCGGGCGCCGAGCTTTCCGAAACACCGGAGCCGCGGGTGGAGCTCCCGCTGTTGGTCGCGGCGGCGCAGGAAGGCTCCACGGTGGTCGCGATTCTGGACCGCCGCCCGCCGCTTGCGATCTCGCACGACGCCGGCAGCAGCTGGCACGAAGCAGGCGGAGGGCTTCCGCCAGGACGCGCGGTCGCGATCGCCGAGAGCACCCCGGATCTGATTGCGTACGGGACGGCGCATCGCGTCTACGTCTCCCGGGACGGAGGTCGGTTCTGGCGGTCGCTCGAGCCGGAGCTGCCCGAGATCAGGCGCGTTGCCTGGCTAATGATCTAGATCACAAGCGAAACTCGCCCCGAGCCACGATCACCGCCGAGCCACCGACCTCGATCAGCTCGGGCTCGTCCGGGGTGCCGTCGGCGCGAGCAAAGAGCTTCGACGGACGCCCGATCTCGGCGCCCTGCGAGATCTCGATCTCCTCGCCGAACGGGATCCGGCCGTGACGCGCGAGGTGAAAGGCCAGCGGCCCGGCGGCCGAACCGGTGGCTGGATCCTCCGACACGCCGCCTGAGGGCGCGAACATGCGCGTCTTCCAGTGCGCGTCCGATCCCGCAAAGCAGTTGATCCCGACTACATTCGGCAGCAGGGTGAGCCGGCTGAGATCGGGCCGCAAGCCGGCAACCTCGTCCACGGTCGCAAAGCCGACGTAGACGTGCTTGACGCCGTTGTCGTACAGCTCGACCGGCAGCTCGGACCGTTCGAGCCCGAGCGCCGAGAGCAGCTCCGACTCGGCCTCGTAGGGACGCACGGTCGGCAGGGGCTGCACCATGCGGCCGAACACGATCCGGTTCTCGTCGCGCTCCAACCTGACGGCCACGATTCCCGCGAGCGTCTCGAGCCGGATCTCGGCAAGCTGCAGCGGCCCGGCGAGTACCCACGCGGTCCCCAGTGTCGGATGCCCCGCAAACTCCATCTCGAAGACGGGGTTGAAGATCCTCATCCTTGCGTGGCCGCCTTCCTCGGCGGGCAGCACAAAGGTCGACTCGGAGTAGTTGATCTCGCGCGCGAGGGCCTGCATCGTCTCGCTCTCGAGCCCGCGAGCGTCCGTGAAGACGGCGAGCTGATTGCCCTGAAGCGGCGTGTCGGTGAAAACGTCGCAGACGACATAGCGGTAATCGGCCATCCCGCGATCGTTGCAAAACTCGCACGGCCGGCGGGAAAGTCCCGGCCGGAAAGGCGACCCCGGGGACCTACGTGGCCTCGTCCAATTCCAACACGGCAGTCTCGACCGGGGCAGTCACCGCGAAAGGTCTCGGCCGACGACTCCGCGTGGTCGACGGGCGCGACGGTGGGTGCCGCTGTCGCCGGAGCGATCCTCGCGCTCACGGTAGTGGGATTCGCCGTCCGGTCGCGCCGAGGTCCGACAGTCGCGACCTAGCAACGAACGCGACGGAGCCCGGGCGCCCCTCGCGCTCCGTCCCCGCTCCTGGCCGAGCTAGGCTTGCTTGCAGGATGGCGGCGAAGAAGTCCGTGCAGCTATCAGGCATCGTCGTCGCCGAATCGGCGATCAGCTCAATCGATCCCGACAAGGGCGTGCTGATGTACCGGGGCTACGACATCGCCGACCTCGCGGAGCATTCGACTTACGAGGAGACGGCACTCCTGCTCCTCGACGGCGATCTGCCTTCGTCCGAGTGGCTGGCCGGCTTCGAGAGCGAGCTCGCCGAGGGCGACCTTCCGGGAGCCGCCGAAGAGGTGATCGACCGTTCCGCGGGCGAGGCGGCGCCGATGGAGATGCTCCGCACGGCAGTCTCGACGCTGTCCTCTTCACGCCCGTCTTCACGGCCAGCCGGGTCGCGGGCTGGTCGGCGCATGTGCTCGAGCAGCAGGCCGAAAACAGGATCATCCGCCCGTCCGCCGAGTACGTTGGGGCGCCACCGCGCGAGTTCCCGGCACGCGAGCACGCCTGAGCACTAGTGCGTCTGTTTCTGATCCGCCACGCGGACGCCGAGTCGGGTGAGCCCGACGAGCTTCGCGCGCTCAGTCCCGAGGGCCGGGAGCAAGCTCGAGCGCTGGGGAAGCAGCTCGCCGGCGAGGGTGTTCGGCCGGACGCGCTTTTGACCAGCCCGCTGCTGCGGGCGCGGGAGACCGGTGAGGCGCTGGCGGATGCGTTGGGTTGCACGAGCGAGCCGAGCGAGGCGCTCGCCCCGGGAGCGGACGCCGCGACTCTCCGCTCGGCGGTCGAGGGGCGCGGGGAGACAGTCATCGTCGTCGGCCACCAGCCGGACTGCAGCCAGATTGCCGCCGAGATCGGTGACGGCACCGAGCCACGCTTCCCGCCGGCCGGAATGGTCGAGTTGCTGCTCCCCGAGCCAAGCACCAGCTAGATTCGGCCACCGTGACCCCGGTCGTCAGCGTCCGCGGCCTGACGAAGTCGTACGACGACTTCGAAGCGCTGAACGGCATCGAGTTCGAGATCAACGCCGGCGAGGTCTTCGGTCTGCTCGGTCCTAACGGCGCCGGGAAAACGACGACGATCGAGATCCTCGAGGGCTATCGACGTCGTGACGCCGGCGAGGTGGAGGTGCTCGGCGCCGATCCCGAGACCGCCGGCCTCGGCTGGCGCGGGCGAATCGGCGTCGTGCTGCAGTCCTCGGCCATGTACGAGAACCTGACCGTCGCCGAGCAGCTCGCTCAGTTCGCCGGTTACTACGAGCATCCACGCCCGGTGGACGACGTGATCGAGTTGATTGGGCTCGAGGAGAAACGCGACACTCGCGCCCGTCGGCTCTCCGGCGGCCAGCGCCGGCGGCTCGATCTCGGCCTTGCGCTGATCGGCGACCCCGAGCTGATCTTTCTCGACGAGCCGACGACCGGCTTCGACCCGGGCGCGCGGCGCCGCGCCTGGGAGACGATCCGCTCGCTCAGCAGCCTCGGCAAGACGATCCTGCTGACCACGCACTACCTGGACGAGGTCGAGCAGCTCGCCGACCGCCTTGCCGTCCTGCGCGAGGGGCGGATCGTCGCCTCGGGCACCGTGCAGGAGTTGGTCGCCGGCACGCCCGCAACCGAGATCCGGTACCGCCGAAACGGCGAGTTCGTCGTCCTCGAGACGGACGAGCCGACGCGCGTCCTGCACGAGCTGACGGAGGCGGCGATTCGGCGCGGAGAGGAGCTCGAAGGGCTCGAGGTGCGTAGGCCCAGCCTCGAGGAGGTCTATCTCTCTCTCACGCAGGA
>DATFXA010000280.1:0-3501 GCA_035258645.1 Gaiellaceae bacterium | reverse complement strand
AGGGTTGCCGCAGCGCGTCGAGGAAGCGGAGCAATTGGCCTACGGTGTGGTGGCGGTGCCGTGGGTGGCGGAGCGGCAACTCTTCGTGGACGACGTACCGATTGCGGCGGCCGGCACGGATCTTTGTCAGATAACCCGCCTCGACGAGATCGTTGATGATTTGCGCGGCCGTTCGCTCGGTTATCCCTACCGCCCGGGCGATATCTCTCATGCGACTCGTCGGGTCGCGTGCGACCGTTTCTAGGACGTGCGCGTGGTTCGTGAGGAACCGCCAGCGAGGGTGGTCGTCGAGGGCGGTCTGCATCGATCGCTCGAAGAGCGTTGCTACGAGAAGGGCTGTTGCTCGAGCGCCTGCAAGAGCACGCCGAGCACCTGTGCGACCGTCATCGTCGTCAATTGCGCTGTCCGCACCTTCCGCTTGCCGTCGATTCGATAGCGGTTTCGACGGCCGATCCGCGTCTTCGTCAAGTAGCCCGCCTGTCCCAGTTCACCGACGATCTGCGCTGCGGTTCGTTCCGTGATCCCGACGGCGTCGGCGATGTCTCGCAGGCGGACATTCGGGTCGGCGGCGATGCAGGCCAGGACATGGCCGTGGTTGGTGACCAAGCTCCAACGAGGCGCATCATCTCCAGAACTTGACTTCATGTGTTCAATCACTATAGTCGCGTTTCAGGCATCGGGCCCCACCTTTGTGGAGGGTGGTTGAGGGATAGGTATGGAAGGTCCCGTCCAGAGGGAGAATCTCGCTGCGCGCGCCGGCCGGTGGAGCGCGAGGCACTGGAAGACGGCCGTGTTTGGATGGCTCGGGTTCGTCTTTTTGGCGTTCGCGTTGGGTTCGGAGCTGGGGACGAACAGTCTTTCGCTGAACGAACCGGGGCCAGGTGAATCAGGCACCGTCCAGCAGATCCTGAACGACGAGTTCAAGCAGCCCGCGAAGGAGCTGGTGCTGGTTCAGAGCTCGTCGCTGATGGCTCAGAACGCGCGCTTCCGTGCTGCCGTACAAGACGTGATCGGGCGCCTCCAGGCGCAGCGGAACGTCACCAACGTCAGCTCCCCGTTCGCGGCGGGCAACGCGGGCCGGGTCTCGGACGATGGTCATTCAGCGTTGGTCCAGTTCGATATCCGCGGCAAGTCGGACGACGCCCAGG
Organism: Gaiellaceae bacterium; assembly: GCA_035258645.1. Classification (GTDB taxonomy): domain Bacteria; phylum Actinomycetota; class Thermoleophilia; order Gaiellales; family Gaiellaceae; genus 13-2-20CM-68-14. The sequence continues at coordinate 2,353 of DATFXA010000280.1, read as the reverse complement.
ACAAGGTCGCGCCGATCCTGGCGACGGTCGCGAGCGCCGAGCGCGCGGCTCCCGGATTCACGATCGAGGAGTTCGGAGACGGAAGCGTCGCCAAGGAAATCAACGACCAGTTCGGGAAGGATCTGGAGAAGGCCGGGATCATCTCGCTCCCGCTGACGCTGGGGATCCTGCTGCTCACATTCGGTGCGCTCGTCGCTGCGGGGATCCCGCTTCTGCTCGCACTGACGTCGGTCTTCGCGGCGATCGGTCTGCTGGCGTTGCCGAGCAAGATCCTGCCGATGGACGATGCGGTCAACGCTGTCGTCCTGCTGATTGGGCTCGCCGTCGGCGTCGACTACTCGATCTTCTACATCAAGCGAGCCCGCGAAGAACGCGCGGCCGGCCGGTCGGAGCGTGCCTCGGTCGAGGCCGCTGCGGCGACGTCGGGGCGCTCGGTGCTGATCTCGGGCGTCACGGTGCTCGTAGCTATGGCCGGGATGTTCATCAGCGGCGACAAGACCTTCAGCGGCTTCGCGGCCGCGACGATGATCGTTGTCGCCACAGCCGTGCTCGGATCCCTAACCGTGTTGCCGGCGCTGCTCTCGAGGCTCGGTGACAAGGTGAACAAGGGCCGCGTGCCGTTCATGCGCAGTCCCGAGCAGCGTGTTGGCGAGAGCCGCTTCTGGGGCGCGGTTGTTGAGCGGGTCCTGCGAAGACCGCTCCTCTGGGGCGGCCTGGCAGCCGGCTTCCTGATCCTGCTCTCCGTCCCGGCGCTCCGGCTGCACACCGTGCAGAACAGCACGGATTCGTACCCGAGATCGCTCGGCACGATCAGAACCTACGACAAGATCCAGAAGGCATTCCCCGGCGACGCTCTCGCCGCGCAGGTCGTCGTCATGGCCCCCGATGTCCGCTCGGCTGCAGTTCGCGGCGCGCTTGCCGAGCTGAAGCGCAGGGCGCTCGCGAGCGGGGAGATGTTCCAGCCGCTCGAGGTCGACGTCAACGGCGCGGGCACCGTCGCTCTCGTCTCGATCCCGATCGCCGGCGACGGGACCGACTCGGCCTCGAAGCACGCCGTCCACACGCTCCGTGACGACCTCGTGCCGGCGACGGTGGGGATGCTTCCCAACGCGACCACCGGCGTCGGAGGAATGACGGCCCAGTCGATCGACTTCGAGCACCAATTCAGATCCAGGACGCCGTTTGTCTTCGCGTTCGTCTTCGCGCTGACCTTCGCGTTACTACTGCTCGCCTTCCGCTCGATCGTGATCGGACTGAAGGCGATTGTGCTGAACTCGCTCTCGGTTGCTGCTGCCTATGGCATCCTGGTGCTCGTCTTCCAGGACGGCGTCGGTCGGGGCTTGATCGGCGCGTCATCAGATTCGATCGTCTCGTTCATGCCGATGTTCCTGTTCGTGATTCTGTTTGGGCTCTCGATGGACTACCACGTCTTCATCATCAGCCGGATCCGCGAGGGCGTGGATCACGGCTTGTCCACGGACCAGGCTGTCGAGCACGGGATCAAGACCACGGCCGCGGTCGTCACCAGCGCGGCGATAGTGATGGTCCTCGTGTTCTCGGTCTTCATCACCCTGTCGTTCGACCTCCTGAAGCAGTTTGGCGTCGGCCTGGCCGCTGCTGTCTTGATCGACGCGACGATCATCCGCGGGGTCTTGCTCCCTGCGAGCATGAAGCTGCTCGGCGAGTGGAACTGGTACCTCCCGAGCTGGCTCGAATGGCTGCCGCGGGTCGCCGTTGCGAGTGAGGCCGAGCCGACTCCGGAAGCACCCGCACTGCCCGCCGGGTTCAGGTGAGCGCAGGTCGCATCGTCCTCATCGTTCTCGGCAGCATCGGTGTCCTGTTCGGGCTAGCCGTGCTCGCAGGGGGCGGTTTCTTGCTCTGGGCTGATCGCACGCAACGCGAGGACGGCTACTTGACGACGCCGACAGAGCGGTTTGCGACGGCGACCTACGCGCTCACGCGCACGCGGCTCGACGTCGAGACCAACGGAGCGGACTGGGCCTTGAACGACAACTGGTTCGGCACGATTCGGATCCGCGGCGAGAGCACCAACGCGAAGACTCTCTTCATGGGCATCGGTCCGGAGGCGCCTGTCGCCAGGTACCTCGCAAGCGTGTCCCACGCGAGCGTCGAAGACGTGGAGTTCGACCCCTTCCGAGTCACGTACCGGCCAGTTCCCGGAGGCGCGCCGCAGGGGCCGCCGACCGATCAACGCTTCTGGGTGGCCTCGGCCTCCGGGGTGGGAACACAAACGCTGACGTGGAAGGTGCGCGACGGCGACTGGTCGGTCGTCCTCATGAACGCCGACGGCTCGCGTGACGTCAACGCCGATATCGATCTCGGCGCCAAGCTC
>DATFXA010000279.1:0-9556 GCA_035258645.1 Gaiellaceae bacterium | reverse complement strand
CTGCTCGCCGTCTGCGAGCGGTGCAGCGAGATTGATCAACGCCAGGTCGGCCTTTCGCGTGACCCCGCCAGCACGCGAAACCGCGTCAGCGATACGGGCGCCCTGGGCGAGCCGGTAGAGCCCGGGCCGGCGCACGGCGCCGACGACGTCTACCACGACCACGGTCGGGGCGGCGGAGGCGGTTTCCGCCGGTGCGGCCGCAGGCGGTGCGAGGCCGGCGCTCGACTGGGGCCGGGCGAGGAGCTTACTGCCGAGAAAGAGCAGCAGCGCAACGCAACCGGCGGCGACGAGGATGCGCCGGCGCGACAGCTCGAACGGCAACTCGGGCACGTCGATGAGCGTGCCTCGGAAACCGTAACGTGCGTGTGACGGATCCGCGTCGATTCAGCGCCAGCTGATCGAGACCGCCCGGCGCCGACTCCGATCCGCAACAGGGAACGGTCCAGCCGCAGCCTCGCGTACGTGCAAGCGCAGCTTTCCCGTCCAGCTTCGACACGCCCCCGCGAACGCGCAGCCCCCACCCTAAGGGAGGGGCTGTACCCGCCTCCCTCGAAGCGACGCTACCGGCGAAGCGCGCACGGGTGGGTGACGGGTTCGTGCCGAAACCGGGTCGAATGCGCCAGCTCAGACGACGAAGTTGACCAGCTTGCGAGGCACCACGATCGCCTGCCGGATCTCCTTGCCGTCGAGCTGAGCCTGCACACGAGGTGAAGCCTTTGCCTGCTCGATCAGCTCTGCCTCGGGCAGGTCGGCGGAGATCTCGAGGCGGTCGCGCACCTTGCCGTTCACCTGAATTACAAGCTCGAAGGTGTCGCGCTCGAGCAGGGCCTCGTCGGCGACGGGCCACGGGTGCTCCCAGAGGCGCTCGTGGCCCAGGCGCTGCCACAGCTCCTCGGCGATGTGCGGGGCATACGGCTGAATCAGCGAGACGAGGGTCTCGCCTGCCAGCCTCGCTGCCGGATCGCTCATCGCCGGCGCCAGCTCATTGACCAGCTCCATCAAGGCCGCGATCGGAGTGTTGAAGACGAACCGCCGCCCGATGTCGTCGGTGACCTTAGCGATCGTCGCGTGGGTCTTCCTTGCGAGCGGCCCGTCTCCGGGCTCGCCGCTCACGGGCTGCTGGGCCACTTCGTTGACGATTCGCCACAGGCGCCGCAGGAAGCGCGCGATCCCCTCGACGCCCTCGTCGGTCCACTCCATGTCCTGGTCGGCCGGCCCCATGAAGAGGATGAAGAGGCGTACTGCGTCTGCGCCGTACATCTCTGCCAGCTGGTCCGGCGCGGTCACGTTCCCGCGGGACTTGGACATCTTCGTTCCGCCAAGCCGCACCCATCCCTGGTGGAACAGGCGCGCGAACGGTTCCCGCGCGCCGACCAGCCCGAGCTCGTTCATCACCTTGACGAAGAAGCGCGAGTAAAGCAGGTGCCCGGTCGCATGGTCGATGCCGCCGATGTACTGGTCGACCGGCATCCAGAAGTCGGCGATTGCGCGATCGAACGGGGCCTGATCGTTGTGCGGATCGCAGTAACGCAAGAAGTACCAGGAGGAATCGACGAAGGTGTCCATCGTCTCCGCCTCGCGCACGCCCTCGCCTCCGCAGCGCGGGCACGGTACGTGCAGCCACTCCTGGTTGGAGGCCAGTGGCGGGATTCCCTTCGGCCGGTAGTCCTCGACGTCGGGCAGCAGCACCGGCAGCTCATCCTCCGGCACGGGGACGATCCCGCACGCGTCGCAGTAGACGATCGGGATCGGGCAGCCCCAGTAGCGCTGGCGCGAGAACGACCAGTCGCGCAGCCGGAACCGCACCGCGGCCCGTCCGCGGCCGCGCTCGCCGAGCCAGTCGACGATCGCCCGGGCGGCCTCCGGCGCCGGCTGGCCAGAGAACCGCCCCGAGTTGACCAGCAGCTCGTTCTCGGTGTGCTCGACGAAGGCGCTGCCAGGCTCCTCATCCGACCCGTCAGCCGGCTCGACGACGCGGACGACCCGTAGGCCGTAGCGCTCGGCGAATTCGAAGTCACGCTCGTCGTGAGCCGGCACTGCCATGATCGCGCCGGTGCCGTACTCCATCAGCACGTAGTCGGCGACCCAGACCGGGACCGGCTCGCCGGTCGCCGGGTTGAGCGCGTAGCGGCCTGTGAAGACGCCGTCCTTTTCCTTCGTCTCACGCTCCTCGGTCGAGCGGGCGGCGGTGTGCTTGACGTACTCGCTGACGGCCTGCTCGTGCTCGGTGCCGGCGGCGAGCTGCTCGACGAGCGGATGCTCCGGCGCCAGGACCATGAACGTGGCGCCGAAGAGCGTGTCGGGCCGCGTCGTGAACACCGGCAGGTCGAGGTCGAGCTCGTCGACTCGGAAGAGCACCTCCGCGCCCTCCGAGCGGCCGATCCAGTTTCGCTGGATCGTCTTCGTTCGCTCCGGCCAGTCGAGCATCGCGTGATCGTCGAGCAAGGCGTCGGCATACGCCGTGATCCGGAAGAACCACTGCTCGAGGTTCCGCGCCTCGACCTCGCAGCCGCACAGCTCGCAGCGCCCGTCGATCACCTGCTCGTTCGCCAGGACCGTCTGGTCCCTCGGGCACCAGTTGACCGGCGCCGCCTTGCGGTAGGCCAGCCCGGCCTCTAAGAACTTCAGAAACAGCCACTGCGTCCAGCGGTAGTACTCCGGCTGGTGCGCCGAGACCTCGCGGTCCCAGTCGATCGCCCAGCCGAGCCGGTGCATCTGCGCCCGGATCGCGGCGATGTTCCGCTCGGTGATCTCACGCGGATGACCGCCCCCGCGGATCGCCGCGTTCTCGGCCGGCAGCCCGAACGAGTCGAACCCCATCGGCCGCAGGACGACGAAGCCGTGCCGGCGGCGAAAATGGGTGACCACGTCGCCGAGCGTGTAGTTGAGGACGTGCCCCATGTGCAGGTCGCCGGAGGGGTACGGGAGCATCTCGAGCATGTAGAACTTCTCCCGCTGCGCCGGCTCGCTCGGGTCGGGATTGTCGACGTAGAAAGCCCTCGCGTCTTCCCAGACCCGCTGCCACTTCGGCTCGATCTGCCCTGGCTCGTACCGATCCATCTCGCCTCCGGAAACAAAAAAGCCTCTCGTTCGAGAGGCCGTGGGGAAGTTTCGCGGCTCCTCGCCGCGTTGCTTCCCTGGACTACAGAAGCAGCTGCTCCATTGGCATGGACTCTAGCAACGCAGTAGCTTCACGTCACGTCAATTCCCAGGAGGTAAGCGGTGGCCGCGTACACGATCCAGAACATGATGGAAGTGGAGGACCAGGCGCCCAAGTTCGGTTACTCGCCGCAGCTCGAAGCGCGGATGGCGCGCGTGCCCCTCGAGCTCGAGAATTTCGGGATCAGCTACCAGCGGATCGCGCCCGGCTTCCGCATTCCCTGGGGGCACACGCACAATGTCCAGGAAGAGGTCTACCTCGTCGTGTCCGGCAGCATGCTGGCCAAGCTCGGCGACGACATCGTCGAGCTGCAGCCCTGGGACGCGGTGCGGGTTCCGAAGGAGACGATGCGCTCGTTCGAGGGCGGCCCCCAAGGCGCCGAGGTGATCGCGGTCGGCGCGCCGAACACGGGCCCCGGCGACGCAGTCATGGAGCAGGACTGGTGGACCGACTGAGCTAGCGGGCCCTGGCTGCCTGAGCCAGGCCCGGCCGGATGAGCCGGGAGGGGCGCTCGAGGCGGGCGTCGTTGACGCTCGGGTTGACCGGCTCGGCGAGCGGCGGCGCGCCGAAAGAAGCCTTCCGCTGTTGGGCTGAAGGCCGGCCGTAGAGCGTCGTCCGCTGGCGGGGCAGGCGCCCGACCGCACGGATGGCCGCCTCCATCGCCTCTGGTGACAACTCCTGGCCGTGGCTCGCCCCCGCGGCGCGGGAGATCGACTCGTTCATCAATGTCCCGCCGAGGTCGTTGGCGCCGGCCGCGAGCGCCGCCTGCGCGCCGGCAACCCCGAGCTTTACCCAGGACGCCTGGATGTTCTGGATCCAGGGGTGAAGTGCGAGCCTGCCGACGGCGTGCATGAGCATGGCCTCGCGGAAGCTAGGGCCCCGGCGGGCCCGGCCCTGCAGGTAGATCGGGGCCTCCATGTGAACGAACGGGAGCGGCACGAACTCCGTGAAGCCGCCCGAGCGGCGTTCTTGCTCCCGCAGGCGCAACAAGTGGCGGGCCCAGTTGCGAGGCCCGTCGACGTGCCCGAACATGATCGTCGTCGTCGAGCGGAGGCCGACTCGATGGGCAAGCTCGTGCACCTCCAGCCACTGCTGAGTTGTCACCTTGTCGGGGCAGATCACCGCTCGGATCTCGTCGTCGAGAACCTCGGCCGCGGTGCCCGGAAGCGACGCGAGACCGGCCGCCCGCAGCCGTTTCAAGTAGTCGCCGAGCTGCAGGCCGACGGTCGCGGCTCCCTGCCAGACCTCGAGCGCCGAGAACGCGTGAATATGCAGGTCGGGCAGGACCTCCTTGATCGCGCGGCAGATGTCGACGTAGAAGTCCCCCGTGAAGGCGGGATGTATCCCGCCCTGCAGGCAGACCTCGGTAGCGCCGCGCTCCCACGCCTCGTTACAGCGGCGGACGATCTCGTCGAGCGGGACGAGGTACGGGGCGCCGCGCAGGTTGGCCGCGAGCTTGCCCTTCGAGAAGGCGCAGAAGCCGCAGCGGAAATAACAGACGTTCGTGTAGTTGATGTTCCGGGTGACGACGTAGGTGACCGTGTCGCCGCAGACTTCTTGGCGCAGGGCATCGGCCGCTCCGACGACCGCGGTGTACTCGTCGCCTCTGGCCCGGAACAGGTCGGCCACGTCGTCCTCGTCCAGCTCAACGTCCTCGCGCACCTTCGCGAGCGCGTCGGCGACGGGCCCCGAAAGCAACGCTTTCGGCACAGACCCGTTTATTGCCTGTGTGGCTTTGCTTTGTAGGCTCGCGGCGGGGAGGAGGCTGGATGCGCCTTTAAAAGACGCCACGGACCGGGTGAACCGCGGCTCGAACGGAAGCTTGATCGGTGGCTCGGCGAACGACTCGGGCGCGCCGGCAGCCCAGTCGTCCTCCCGCGCGAGACCCTCGCCGTCCGCGAGCGCCAGGACGTGGGGCGAGACGGCCGCGTCGAGCCAACGCTCGGGCGAAGCAACGTACTTGGGATAGACCGTCAGTCTCGGCGCAAGCTCGAGACCGCGCGAGCGCGTCCCCGCGGCCAGCCGTTCGAGCTCTGGCCATGGAGCCTCCGGGTTGACGTGGTCGACGGTCACCGGCGAGATCCCACCCCAGTCGTTGATCCCAGCATCGAGCAGGCGCGGGAACTCCGCATAGCTCAGGTTGGGTGGCGCTTGAATGCTCCATTCCGCGCCGAGCACGAGCCGGGCTGCGGCGCACGTCCAGAGCAGGTCATCGAGCGTCGGCTCGATCGCGCTCGCCATTCGCGTTCCCGGCTTGGCGCGGAAGTTCTGGACGATCACCTCCTGGATGTGGCCGAAGCGCAAGCCGAGCTCGCGAATCGCGAGCAACGCCTCCAGCCGTTCGCGCCTGGTCTCGCCGATCCCGATCAGGATCCCGGTCGTAAACGGCACTCCGGCCTGCCCCGCCGCCTCGATCGTCGCCAGCCGCCTGGCCGGCAGCTTGTCGGGCGAGGCCCAGTGCGGTCGGCCCCGCTCGCCGAGGCGGGCAGCCGTCGTTTCCAGCATCAGCCCCTGCGAGGCCGAAACTTCGCGCAGTGCAAGAACGTCGGCCCGAGTCATCACCCCCGGGTTGACGTGCGGGAGCAGACCGGTCTCCTCGAGCACGAGCCGGGCGCAGCGCGCCAGGTATTCGAGCGTGGTCGTGCACCCGAGCGCAGCGAGCTCCTCCCGGGCGACGCGATAGCGGAGCTCGGGCTTGTCACCGAGCGTGAAAAGCGCCTCGCGGCACCCTGCCGCCGCCCCGGCACGCGCGAGGTCGGGCACCTCTTCCTCGCTCATGTACGCCCTTTCACCGCGGCGCGGCGGGCGCGCAAACGTGCAGTAGCCGCAGACATCGCGGCAGAGCTTCGTCAGCGGGATGAAGACCTTCGGCGAGTACGTGATGAGCCGGCCGTGGCCGAGCTCGCGAAGACGAGTGGCCTCTGACGCGAGCGAGTCCCACGGCTCGCCGACGAGCTCGAACACCTCGGCCGAGTCGACCTCCTCACCCACGGGGTGAGCTTACGCGCGGGCGCGCGGTCTCAGCCGACGTGCACGAGCGGGCCGAAGTACACCCATTGGCCGTTGTGGTAGCGCTCGAGCCTCGCTTGCGTGATCGGGAAGCGGCTCGTCGGCGTCGTCTTGATGACGACTCCTGGCAGCACGAACGGGTCGTTGCGCTCGTTCAGATGGGTGACCGCCTTCATCACGCTCGCGCGCGTCGGGTTCTTGCCTGCGTGCCTGAGCGCGTCGACGAGCGTGAACGCCGAGGACATGCCGTAAATGTTGTAGTAGTCGGTCAGGCCCTCGCCGCCGTTGTACTTCTTCAGGATCGTCTTGAAGAGCTTGATGGCCTTGTCGTTCTTCCAGCGCGTGTTGACCGGGTCCTTGAGGAAGGCGAGCGAGATCGAGCCCTCCGTCTGCCGCTTGCTGCTGGCGAGCGCGGCGATCGTCATCGTGTTCGACGCGCTCGAGACAACGTTCACGAACACGAGCGGGCGCCAGCCGAGTAGCCGGGCCGACGAGTACGACTGGATCGCGAACTTCGGCGTCGCGAAGACCATCAGCGTGTTCACCCTCTTCGACTTCAGGCGCGCGATCTGCGACTTCACGTCCGTGTCCGTGGCGTCGTAGCCCTGCTTCGAGACGATCAGCTTCGCCTTCTTTCCGAGGCCGCGCTGAAGGCCGGCGATCAGCTCCTTCCCGTAGGCGTCGTTCTGGTAGAGGATCCCGATCCGGGCCGTCGGCCGCGCGTTGGCGATGTAGCGCCCGTAGATCGTGGCCTCGCCCCGATAGCTCGGCTGATAGCCGATCGTCCAGGGGTACTTCTTGTAGTCGCTGCCCCAGGTGCTCGCGCCGCTCGCGACCAGCAGCTGCGGGACCTTCAGCTGATTGAGGTACGAGCGGATCGCCAGGTTCTGCTCGGTACCGAGGGTGTTGTAGATCGCGAAGACGTCGTCGTTCTGGACGAGGTCACGGACCTTCTCGATCGTCTGTGACGGGTCGTACGCGTCGTCGTCGTACTTGTACTTGATACTGCGACCGAAGACGCCGCCGTGGTCGTTGACGTACTTGAAGTACGCGTCGGCGCCCTTTGCGACCGCGGCGTAGGCGGAGGCCGGACCGCTGAGCGGGGTTGTCCCGCCGATCAGGATCTGCTTCGACGTCACGCCGGGCGTGCTGGAGCCGCCCGCCGATGCGGCGGAGACGACCACGAGCGCGGCAAGCACGCTGAAGAGGACCCTGCTCTTCCCCATTGCGCTACTTAGACCGAGTCTACAGCCGTCTTGTTAGCGGCTCTGCCAACCTCCGAAACAGACCACCGAGCCCGGCAGGGAGCAGGATCATCACGAGGACGATCGCCGCGCCGAAGAAGACGGACGGTGCTCCGGGCGCGCTCGAGAGGTTCCCGGCCCAGTCCGGCACGAACTGGATGAAGAGCGCACCGAGCGCCATCCCGGCCAACGAGCCGAGTCCGCCGACGACCGCGCCGACGATCAGCAGCAACGACTTGTCGAAGCCGAACGTGCTCGGGCTGACGAACCAGTTCGAGACGAGGACGAACAGCGAGCCGCCGACGCCGGCATAGAAGCCGCTGATCCCGAAGGCGAGGGTCTTGTAGAAGCCCGTGTTGATGCCCGACGAGGCCGCGGCGACCTCGCTGTCGCGGACCGCACGAAACGCCCGACCGACCCGGCCACGGACGAGCAGCCACGCCGCCCCTGCCAGCACGAGCCCGATTCCCCAGGTCAGGTAGAAGAGAAAGTCGTTGGTGGCGAGCGTCCGGCCGAGCACGTGGACGTGGCCGAGCGCCCCGGTGGAGCGGTTGAGCGCCTTGTCGAAGAGGTTGATTCCCTGGCTGCCGCCGGTCAGGCCGGAGAACCGCTTCAGGAGCGCAGGCATCGCGACCGCGAACGCAAACGTCGCAAGCGCGAGGTACAGGCCCGAGAGTCGGCGCGCAGGCAGGCCGACCACGAAGCCGGCCGCCATCGCCACGAGCCCTGCGAGCGGAATCGTCCAGAGATCGCGGAAGCCGTGGTTCGCGGTCAGGATCGCCGTCGTGTAACCGCCGACCGCCATCAAGGCGCCTTGCCCGAGCGAGATCTGCCCCGTGTAGCCGGTGACCAGGTTGAGACCCACGATCGCGATGAATAAGCAGCCCGCGCGGGCGAATTCGGCCGCTTTCGCGTCACTCAGCCAGTGCGGGAGCACCAGCACGAGCGCGACCGCCGCCGCCGCGACGGCGACCAGGGCCCCGATCCGGACGGCGCGGCTGATCAAACGCGCCTCACCGCTGCAGTGCCCAGCAAGCCGGCAGGCTTGACGAGCAAGACGACGAGAATCACGGCCAGCGCGGCAGCCTGGCGCAGGTCGGTTCCGACCCAGGAGACGTAGGTGCCGAGCAGGTTGAGAAAGACACCGAGCGCGAGGCTGCCGATCACCGCGCCGAGCGCGCTGTCGATCCCCCCGAGCACGGCGCCGGCGAAGGCGTAGAGCAGGATCGGCTGCATGAAGTTCTGGTCGAAGCTGCCGAGTGGCGGCGCCGCCAGAAGGCCCGCGACCGCGCCGAGTGCGGTGGCAAGGCCCCAGCCGAGTGCGATCGTCCAGCTCACGCGGATCCCGGTCAGCCGGCTCGAGTCGGGGTTCAGCGCCGCCGCGCGCATCGCCAGGCCGAGCTTCGTGAACCGGAAGAACAGCCACAGCAGGAGCACGGCGAGGAGCGAGACGCCGATGATCCCGAGGTCCGAGATCGAGAAGGCGACGCCGGCGATCCGGATCGGCCGCGTCGAGAAGGCGTTCGGCATCGACTTCACTTCCGGCGACCAGATCCAGAACGCCGCCCCGTTGACGACGAAGAAGAGCCCGATCGTGACGATCGCGACCGTCAGCACCGACGCCTGTTCGACGGGGCGGATGACTGCTCGCTCGAGCACGATCCCGCCGGCGAATGCGGCCAGCACAGTGACGACGAACGCCGGCCAGTAGGCGAGGCCGTGCTGGGTCAGCGTCCAGGCGACGAAGGTCGAGAACATCGCCAGCTCGCCCTGGGCGAAGTTGACCACGCCGGTGGCGCGGTAGATGAGGACGAGCGCGACCGCCAGGAGCGCGTAGATGCCGCCGGACGAGAGGCCTGAGACGACTTGCTGCGCGACTCCGGCCCAATCGACTGCGACGATCATCAATAGCCGAGGTAGGAGCGCCGGACCGCTGGGTGCCGCTGCAGGTCGGCGCTGGTTCCGGCGACGGCGACGCGTCCGACCTCGAGCACGTAGGCGCGGTTGGACGAGGCGAGCGCGATGCTCGCGTTCTGCTCGACGACCAACACCGACAGGCCCTCGTGCTCGTTCAGCTCGCCGACGACCGCGAAGAACTCGGTGACCAGCGTGGGCGCGAGCCCGAGCGAGGGCTCGTCCAACA